>DBGCEW010000139.1:0-9783 GCA_048357495.1 Frisingicoccus sp. | reverse complement strand
CGCTTCGGAGCAGTGGCAGGAAGCGGTCAAACTGTTTCGTTCACAGGATTTTTCACGGGTATTTCTCGTGAATAAAATTCATGCCCATATTTACGACAAGCTTGTGAAGAGCCGGAATGTGAATCAGGCCATGGAAGAATTTCTGTATACGTTGAAGAAAAAAGAAAAAGTGACCCTTTCGGTGACTCAGAGGGAGATTATACACAAAAATCTGACGGAAGCTCTCAGTGATAAGCTCGTTCTGGAGAAGAATACCTGGGGATATCAGGAAATCTATATCCATGTCGAAGGCGATTTCCTGAGCGTTTATAAGAAACGTCTGACGAGTCAGGATTTTCTGGGAAGTTATTATGAGCTGGAATATTTTATTAATCCGGAATTTTTAAAACGGGGACATAATTACGGACGGATTGTTCTGTCCACATTTTCCCAGACGATAGAGATTAAGGTGAGCTGCCATCAGGAGGCTTTCAGAGAGGAAGAAGAGCTGCGTCAGTCCATACGCACAAGTATTTATCATATCCGGCGGAATTATCTGGAATGGAAAGCGGGACGGATGGATCCTGACGTCTGGGCGAGAGAAACAAGGGAGGATGTTGACTGCTGCCGCAATAACAGTGATGATATCCGTTATGCACTTTTGGAAGCCCATTTTCTGATTACCGTCGGCGAAGAGAACAGCGCCAGAGACATTACCGGGGAGATTAATGGACGGGAGCTACGGAGAAAGTCCCTGTTGGAATATTGCTATTATCTGTATATTACTTCCCTCTACCGCAGAGAACCGGATTATACCCATTATGTGATTCAGCGGATGTGGGAATTTTATGAGGGCCAGTGTGACCGGTGGGAGATTTTATGGATGCTGCTCCAGTTGGATGAGCGGCTGATCCATGGCGGGATGCAGACGTTTAAGCGCATTAAGGCCGAATATGCGAAGGGATGCTTCAGTCCTCTCATGTATCAGGAGGCGTTGCGTCTGGCCAATGATGAACCATCGGTAATCCGGGAAATGGACGGGTTTGAAATCCAGCTTCTGAACTGGGGCACCCGTCATGAATGTCTGAGTCTTCCGCTGATGTATCAGTTTGCGGATCTGGCGGTACGGGAAAAAAGTTATCATCCGCTGGTACTCCGGGCGGTGATGCGTCTGAGCGAGGACCATGGGAATAAAGAACTTCTGGCAGCCGTATGCAGTATGCTGATCAAGGGAAATAAAACGGAAAAACAGTATAACCGGTGGTATTTGAAAGGGATTCAGCAGTCACTGAAGCTGACCAGGCTTTATGAGTATTATATGATATCTTTGGATGAAGCCGGAGTGAAGGAGCTTCCGACAGCGGTATTGTATTTCTTTAATTATAATAACCAGTTGGACTGGCCGAGAAAGGCATTTTTATACCGGTATATTATCAGCCGCCGTCAGAGCCTGGAACGGATTTATTATTCCTATGACAATATCATGAAGGCCTTTGCCTATGAACAGCTCAGTCTTGGGAATATGGACAGTAATCTGGCCTATCTGTATAAATATTACATTACAAAGGATAAGATGAATGCCAAGCTGGCAGGAGAGCTTCCGGGAATTATGTTCAAATATAAAATTACCTGCGGCCATCCGGGGATTGTCAATGTGATTGTGACGATGCGGGAGGTAAACCGGGAGTTTGTTTATCCGGTCAACGGCGGAGTGGCTTATGTGGATATTTTTATGGATGAATACAATATTGCCTTTGAAGATGTGGAAGGCCGCCGCTATATGCGGACAGTGGCGTATTCCATGGACAAGCTGATGGATGAATCGGAATTCATAAAAGAATGTTATGAAATGAATCCGGATAATGCGAAGATTCTGATGAACCGGAGTGAACGGGCATTAAAATACCAGATGATTGATGATACATCCATTGAAATATTTAAACGGACGCTGCGGATACGGTCCATTCATAACGAGTACCGGAAAAATATTTTAAAGAATTTAATTGATATTTATTATGAAAATTATGAAGGGGAAACCCTTGAAAAATATCTGATCCGACTGGATATCCATCTTCTCGGCAGTGAGGAACGGGGAAGTATCATTGAATACTATATTCAGCGGGGATTTTATGAAAAAGCCTATGAGGCGATCAGCCAGTATGGCTATGAAGATATCCGGGATAAGCGCCTGATGCGTCTGTGTTCACGGATGATCCGGAAACGGAATTATGAAGAGGATGAGCTGCTTCTGGAGATTGCCTTCAGCACATTTAAAGCGGGTAAATACGATGAAGTTATTCTGGAGTATCTGAACCGGTATTATCTTGGAACGACAGAGGATTACCTGGATATATGGAAGGCAGCCGTGGGCTTTGAGGTGGAAGCCCATCAGCTGGAGGAAAAAATGCTTTGCCAGGTGCTTTTTACGGAGCATATGCTGGAAGAAAGCGGTCCGGTTTTTGATTCCTATTATAAGGTTCATCCCAATATTAAAATTGTCAGAGCCTATCTGACCTACAGCGCCTATGGTTATCTGATGAAAAATTTCCAGATGAAGGAAGGTCTTTTTCAGTGTATGGAGATTGAGATGGATCAGATGGACAGAGGCAGGGATATCTGCAGTCTGGCCATGCTGAAATATTTTTCAGAGAATCCTTCGGAGGAGGAAGGCTACAGTGGATGGGTTTACCGGGAAGTGGGCCGGTTTATGAACCGGGGCATTGTGCTTCCATGGTTTAAGGCCTTTATAAATCCGACGGATATCCCGCAGGAGCTGACGGAAAGGGCCTTTGCAGTGTATAAGACGAACCCGTCCCATACGGTGAAGGTGCGGTTCAGCATTCGTTCAGAGGGAAATAAGGGCGGATGGCAGGAGGAAAGTATGCAGAATGTCTGCGGAGGCATTTTTGTGAAATCATGGCCGCTGTTTGCCGATGAGACGCTGGTCTGGCAGGCGCTGGATGATGATGGCGAGGATATCGTTGTTACGGAAAAGAAGGAGATACGTCCGGAGATGAACGGCGAAGGTCCGTTAGTCAGTGGTATGGACTATATGAACCGGATGATTTTACAGAAGGAATTCAGCGATTATGACGCATTTGCCCGGACAGCTAGGGAATACAGCCGCAGAAAGGCTGTTGCTGAAACGGCTCTGGATATCCTTTAAACGAAAGAATACATGAGGAAAGAGTGTGTTTATGGACAATCGAGTGAAAGAACTGATTCTCGGATATGATTTATGCAATGATTATATCCAGATCTGCTGTTACAACCAGAAAACACAGGATATGGATACGATCTGTTATATTGGAGAAAAGATGCTGGACAGGATCCCTGCGGTACTTTGCCGTCTGTATGGGGATCAGAGCTGGGTCTGCGGTTACGATGCGTGGAAGGCGGTCAACGAAAACAGAGGCATTCTGGTGGAAAACTTTGTTGACGGCCTGGAAGAGGGCAAAGAGATCGATGTTGGCGGCGACGGGTATTCCAGTGGGGAGCTGACACGGATTTTTATCCGGGAAAGTTTAAAGCTGGTGACGAAATACTATCCCCACTGGCAGGTGGGCCAATTGACCGTTTCCGTGGAAGCTCTCGGGAAAAATACCGTACAGGAACTGAAACCGCTGTGCGACCGGATGGGCTTTGACGGGTCACGGCTATCGGTGATTAATCATGTTTCCGCCTATGAGTATTATGCGTTGAATCAGAAGAAGGAGCTCTGGCAGCATGATGTGGGACTTTTTGATTATTCAAAACGGGGAATGACCTATTATCATCTGAGTATATCCAAAAAGCGGAGTCCTGTGGCTGTGATGGCATCGACCCTGTCCCTGTCTGAATTTTTTGACGGCAGTGAAATCGGTCAGATGGCGCCGCCGGAAATGGACCGGCGTTTTCTGGAGGTTGTACGCAAGGTCACAGCAAACAAAATTATATCGACGGTGTACCTGACCGGAGAGGGATTTAACGGAGAGTGGGCAAAGATATCCCTGAAAACCCTCTGCCATCACCGGAAGGGCTTTATCGGATCGAACATATTTTCAAGGGGCGCCTGCTATTACGGCCTAACTGCTGCCGGCTTGTTGTCGGGAGAGGGGTTCACAGCCCTGAATGAGGATGTTGTTTCGAAAACGATATATATCCGGGGAAGCCGTGAAAGGGAAACGGTGAAGGAAGATCTGGTGAAGGCCGGAACCGTCTGGTATGAGGTTCAGGCGGAAACCGTATTTATTCCGGATCCGATGGATCATGTGACCATTCATCTGGCGGATTATCTGACCCAGAGGGAACGGTCGGTTTCCATAGATCTGGGAAATTTCCGTGGGGAAGAAGGCCGGCCGGAAAAAACACGGCTTCTGAAGCTGAAGCTGAATTTTGACAGTCCTTCCGAGTGCCGTGTAAGGATTGAGGATTTGGGCTTCGGGGATTTTTATCCGCCGTCGGAAGCGGTGACGGAGCAGGTATTTCCTATTTACGATGAAAATCTGAATGACAAAGAAATTCACGAACCGGGGCGTCTGATGCTTATGGACGGTGCTTTAAACACGGTACCTTATCAGTTTCATTTGAGCGGTATACGGGTCTACAGTCTGGAACAGCTTTGTTATTATATCTATCACCATATTTATACGATCGATGAAGAAACCTTTGATGATACACTGTTTTACTGGATTGAAAAGAATCTGGATGAAAAGGGGCTGGTGAAGCGGCTCCGGGAAGCAAAGAAAAATAAGCGGACGTTAAAAGAGATGGTGCGTCTCCTTCTTTTATATGTGGATTACTATTCAAAAGAAGAAATCAACGGACTTCAGAAAATCATTGAAGAAATTGAAGCCCAGAATCCTGTCGAAAACCGGAAAACAGAGGGCGATAATTATTTGCGTTACGGACGGACGATGGAAGCGCTGGCGGTGTATCAAAAGGTGAATCTGATGATGGAGACTTCGGAAGAGCTGGTTACGAATGAGTTCCGGGGGAATGTCAGCCACAATATGGGTGTTGCCTTTGCCCGTCTGGCCAATGATGAAGCGGCTTTGGTCTGCTTTAAGAAAGCCTATCGTCTGAACCGGTCACCGGCGTCTTTGGATGCTTGGCTGCTCACTCTGAAAATGCTTGGAAGAGATGAGGAAATGCTCGGGGAAGCCGGACGGATGGTTCTGGCGCCGGAAGCGATGGACCGGATCGAGCAGAAGTTCAATGAAGGCCTGAAAAATTTTGAGAAGGATAAGGTTTTCGAAATGCTGGAACAGATTGGAGAAATTACCAGTGAAAGCCAGTGGGAAGCCCTTCTTCCGGAAGCTCTTGAGTGGCTGGAAAAGCAAAAAGAAGAATATCGACATTAGTGAGGAGACAGACATGTTTGATACAGATATATTAATAGATTCTCCGGTCATTGCAGCGATCAAAGACGCCAATGGCCTGGAAGAATGTTTAACGACAGAATGCCAAGTAATTTTTATACTTTACGGAAATGTCTGCAATATCGGAGATATTGTAGGGAAGGTAAAGGACCATGGAAAGAAAGCCATTGTTCATATGGATTTAGTCTCAGGTTTAAGTTCGAAAGAGGTTTCTGTGGATTTTATTAAGCAGAGCACCCATGCCGATGGGATTATCAGTACAAAACCGGTCATTGTAAAACGGGCAAAGGAACTGGGACTGCTGGCCATTCAGCGCTTTTTCATGATTGATTCCATTGCGTTGGAAAATGCCAAAAGGCAGATTGATATTTATCACCCGGATTGTGTGGAAATTATGCCGGGAGTTATGCCGAAAATTCTTAAAGATATTCGGGCTTATGTCAATGTTCCGGTCATCGCCGGGGGGCTTCTGACGGATAAAAAGGATGTTATGAGCGCTCTGTCCGCCGGGGCTGATGCGATCTCCACAACAAACCGGGCCCTGTGGAGAATATAGAAATTTATCTTCGCCCATTGCATTTATAAAATAGACGTGATATCATAAATATAAATTATATAGGTTGAAGCTTTAGAGATAGAGAGAGGCGGAATAGATAGTTCGGAGGGACTGTCTGTTTCGCCTTGCCTTTTTATAACGAAAACATTTAAAGGAGGATTTAAACATGACAAAAAACTTTGCCCATAGAGGATTTAGTGGGAAATATCCGGAAAATACAATGCTGGCTTTTGAAAAAGCCATTGAAGTCGGAGCGGACGGCATTGAAAACGACGTTCATCTGACAAAGGATGGGGTTGTTGTTGTCATTCATGATGAACGGGTGGACCGGACAACAAATGGCACAGGATTCGTTAAGGATTTTACCTATGAAGAGCTGGCAAAGCTGGATGCTTCCTATACATTCAAAGAATGTGGTGTGCAGCGGATTCCGACACTCCGGGAATATATGGAGCTGGTAAAAGATAAGGATATTGTTACGAATATCGAATTAAAAACCGGTGTTTTTGAATATCCAGGTATCGAAAAGAAAGTCTATGACATGATCATGGAATACGGCCTTAAGGACCGGATGCTGATATCTTCCTTTAATCACTATTCGATTCTCCGGATGAAGGCCTTGGATCCGACAATCAAGTGCGGTCTTCTGGAGGAGTCCTGGCTCATTAACGCCGGCGCTTATGTGGCTTCCACCGGTGTGGAATGTTATCATCCGATGTATAAAAATATGACACCGGAAGTGGTTGCGGAAATTAAATCCCATGGTCTTGAAATTAATACATGGACGGTGGATGAAAAAGAAGAGATTGAAGAAATGTTTGAACGGGGCGTTGATTCCGTCATCGGTAATTTCCCGGATGTTGTGAACGAAGTAAAGAAAGCATTTCAATAAAAGGGTCGGAAATATAGGAGGAAAGAGGATGTACGATATTATTATTATCGGTGCGGGCGTATCCGGAAGTGCAGCAGCCAGAGAATTGTCCCGTTATAAAGCCAATATCTGTGTTGTTGATAAAGAAGAAGATGTCTGCGAGGGAACTTCAAAGGCCAATAGTGCCATTGCCCATGCCGGATATGATGCAGAGCCGGGATCTCTGATGGCGAAGTTAAATGTTCAGGGAAATGAAATGATGGAAGCCATGTCAAAGGAACTGGATTTTTCTTTTAAACGTATCGGTTCTATGGTTGTCTGTGTTCATGAAGAGGACATCTATAAACTGGAAGCCCTTCTTGAAAGAGGAAAACAGAATGGCGTTAAGGACTTGCGGATTCTTGACAGCAAAGAAGCCCACGAACTGGAACCGAACCTGACAGAGGCAGTGGTCGCTGCCCTTTATGCGCCAACGGCAGGGATTGTCTGTCCTTTCGGTATGAATATCGCTTATGCAGAGAATGCGGCGGTTAACGGCGTGGAATTTAAGCTGGGTACGGAAGTCCGGGATATCCGGAAAACCGATGGCGGTTATGTCCTCGAAACAAATCAGGGGGTTCTTGAGACAAAGGTTGTTGTGAATGCGGCCGGTGTTTATGCAGATAAGTTTCACAATATGGTCAGCGAAGAAAAGATTCATATCACACCGCGCCGCGGCGACTACTGCCTGCTGGACAAAACAGCGGGACAGCACGTGTCCCATACGATTTTCCCGCTGCCGGATAATTTTGGCAAGGGGGTTCTTGTCACACCAACCGTTCATGGAAATCTGCTTGTGGGACCGACAGCCATTGATATTGAAGATAAAGAAGCGACAGCGACAACACAGGAGGGCTTGAATTTCCTGACCAGTAAGGCCGGCGAAGCGGTTTCCGATCTGCCGATGCGTCAGGTTATTACATCCTTTGCCGGACTTCGTGCTCATGAAGACCACCATGAGTTTATTATCGGTGAAGTAAAGGATGCCCGTGGTTTTGTCGATGTGGCAGGTATTGAATCACCGGGTCTTACAAGTGCGCCGGCAATCGGTAAAATGGTCAGCGGTATTGTTGCCGGGATGATGCATCTGGAAGAAAAAACGGACTTTATTCCGACACGAAAGGGCATTGTGAATTTTTCAGAGCTGGACAGAGAAGAACAGGTGAAACGGATTCAGGAGAAGCCGGAATACGGTAATATTATCTGCCGATGTGAGATGATTACTGAGGGAGAGATTCTGGATGCGATTCACAGACCTCTGGGTGCCCGTTCTCTGGATGGGGTTAAACGCCGTACCCGTGCGGGAATGGGACGGTGTCAGGCAGGATTCTGTTCACCGAGAACGATGGAAATTCTTGCCCGGGAACTGAATATGAGCCTGGCGGATGTGACCAAATGCGGCGGCGATTCCAAATTGATTGTCGGTACGGTTAAGGATGAATTATAGAAAGGATGGTGGAGCAGATGTTAAATTATGATTTAGTGATTGTAGGCGGCGGTCCGGCCGGACTGGCGGCAGCAGCCTCTGCAAAGAAAAACGGCATTGACAGCATCATCATTCTTGAAAGAGATCATGAGCTGGGCGGTATTTTAAATCAGTGTATTCACAATGGTTTCGGTCTTCATACATTTAAAGAGGAGCTGACCGGACCGGAATATGCGGGACGCTTTATTGACCAGGTTGAAGCGCTGAAGATTGAATATAAATTAAATACAATGGTTATGGATATCAGCGGTGATAAAGTGGTGACGGCCATGAACCGGGAAGACGGTTTGTTTGAAATCAAAGCTCAGGCGGTGATTCTGGCGATGGGATGCCGGGAACGTCCGAGAGGGGCTCTGAATATTCCGGGATACCGTCCGGCAGGCATTTATTCTGCTGGAACGGCCCAGAGACTGGTAAATATCGAAGGCTTTATGCCGGGACGGGAAGTTGTTATTTTAGGTTCCGGGGATATCGGTCTGATCATGGCCCGCCGTATGACGTTGGAAGGCGCAAAGGTGAAGGTTGTTGCGGAGCTGATGCCATTTTCCGGCGGTCTGAAGCGAAATATCGTTCAGTGTCTGGATGATTTTGGGATTCCTCTGAAGCTGAGTCATACGGTAGTGGATATTGACGGTAAGGAACGGGTGAAAGGAATTACGCTGGCCCAGGTGGATAACACCGGCAAGCCGGTTCCGGGAACAGAGGAATACTATGAATGTGATACACTTCTTCTTTCCTGCGGACTGATTCCTGAAAATGAACTGTCCAGAAATATGGGTGTGGAGATTGAGCCGATTACCAACGGACCATCGGTGAATGAAAGTCTGGAAACAAATATTGAGGGGGTTTTTGCCTGTGGCAATGTCCTTCATGTGCATGATCTGGTGGATTTTGTGTCGGAAGAAGCTTCGGCAGCCGGAAAGAATGCGGCAGCATACATTAAAAACGGAAGTAAGGCGCCGGAGGTATCCCGTAAAACGATCGCCCTCTGTCCGGAAGGTATTGTGCGTTATACAGTGCCTAAGACGATTAATGCAGACCGGATGGATGATGAAGTGACAGTCCGTTTCCGTGTGGGTGCAGTACAGAAAAACTGTTATATTTCTACCTATTTTGATGATGAGCGGGTGATGCGGCGGAAACGTCCGGTGGTTGCTCCGGGAGAAATGGAAGAAGTGAAGCTGAAGAAAGAAAAGCTTCTGGAATATCCGAATCTGAAGAAAATTACCTTTAAGGTCGAGGAGGCGTAAATGATGGAAAAGAAAGAATTAACCTGCATTGGATGCCCTCTGGGATGTGCAATTACCGTAGAGATGAAGGACGGGGAAATTATCAGTATTACAGGGCATACCTGTAAGCGCGGTGAGGAATATGCCCGGAAAGAACTGACGAACCCAACGCGTATTGTCACATCGATTGTCCGGGTGGAAGGCGGAAAGATTCCGATGGTATCCGTAAAAACTCAAAACGATATTCCAAAGGGCAAGATTTT
>DBGCEW010000138.1:0-10018 GCA_048357495.1 Frisingicoccus sp. | reverse complement strand
CCATGCTTATGGCGATTGTGCTGAATGGGATGAGCGTCCGTGAAACGGCGGATTTAACGATGGCCATGATGCACAGTGGGGATGTCATTGATTTGAAAGAGATTCATGGACTGAAAGTGGATAAGCATTCCACCGGAGGTGTTGGGGACAAAACAACACTGGTTCTGGGGCCGATGCTTGCTGCCTGCGGTATTAAAATTGCCAAGATGTCCGGACGGGGACTGGGGTATACAGGAGGCACTCTGGATAAACTGGAGTCTATTGACGGATTTAACTGTTATCTGGATGAGAAGGCATTTATCCGTCAGGTCAATGATATCGGTATTGCGGTTATCGGGCAGACCGAACAGCTGGTTCCTGCAGATAAGAAGCTGTATGCATTAAGAGATGTTACAGGAACTGTGGCTTCGATTCCGTTGATTGCATCCAGTATTATGTCAAAGAAACTGGCAGCAGGAGCAGATATGATTGAACTGGATGTCAAATACGGTGATGGGGCTTTTATGCAGACACCGGAAAAGGCGATGGAGCTGGCAGATATGATGATTTCTCTCGGTAAGGCCTGTGGAAAGAAAGTAAGGGCCATGATTACGGATATGAACGAGCCGCTGGGCCGTGCTGTGGGAAATGGTCTGGAAGTCATGGAAGCTGTGGAAACCCTCAGAGGCCGGGGACCTGAAGATCTGACGGAGCTGTGTCTCCGGGGTGGCAGTGTGATTCTGGCAGAGGCAGGACTGGCGGCCGATGAAGCTGAGGGAAGAAAGCGGATGCAGCAGGTGATGGATGATGGAAGTGCTTTGGAAAAGCTGAAATCTATGGTTGCAGCCCAGGGGGGCAGTGTGTCCTGGATTGAAAATACAGAGTTATTTCCGAGGGCAGCCTGTGTGACGCCGTTTGTTGCCGGAAGAGACGGTTATATTGAAGGGGTAAGCGCGCTGGAAATCGGAAGGCTGGCTATGGAAATCGGAGCTGGCCGGGAACGAAAGGAGGATCGGATACAGCCGGAAACAGGAATCCTTCTTGGAAAAAAAACAGGGGACCGGGTAAAGAAGGGGGAGGTACTTGCGTGGGTGCATCACAACAGAGCTTTGGACAGGGCATGGGAAGAACGGTTGTATAAAGCCTTTGTATGGAGCGAAAAAGCGGTGGCGCCGAGAAAATTGATATATGCGATGATTTAGCGCAGATTTTAAGGGGTGATTGAATGAAACAGCATGAAGTGACGACAAAACAGCCATTACTGGATGGCAGAGGCTATGTGAATGAACCGGGATGGGCCAGAGAGCCTGTCTGGAAATATGACCGGGATAAAATCCGGGCGCCGAAGCACCGGGTGAAGGAATGGGATTATTATCTGGTGAACAATCATCATTTTGGGGCGGCTTTCACGATTTCGGATTTAGGATATGTCGGAATGATCAGCGTATCTCTGTTGAATTTTGATGCGGCGGACCACCATACGGAGACGGTTCTTGTTCCGATGCCCATGGGGCGTTTCCGGCTCGGTTGCCATTCAGATCAGGGTAATGCCGAGTTTCAGAATGAGCGCGTGCATTTAAAGTATTCGATGGTTTTTGACCGGCGGAAGATTCAGTGTCATTTTAAAAATTTCAAAGATGGAAAGGATTTGGATGTGGAAATCTGGCTTCTTCAGAAGCCATCGGAAAGCATGTGCATTGCGACGCCCTGGGCAGAGAAGCCGACAGCTTTCTATTATAATCAAAAAATAAATTGTCTTCCGGCCAGCGGCTGCATACGCCTCGGCGAGGAACAGTGGCGTTTTTATCCGGAGGATTCTATGGGGGTACTGGACTGGGGCCGTGGTGTATGGACTTATGATAATACCTGGTACTGGGGAACGGCCAGTGGATGGGTTGACGGTGTACCCTTTGGCTTTAATCTGGGGTATGGCTTCAGTGACCGTTCTTCGGCCAGTGAAAATGTTTTGTTTTATGACGGAAGGATTCACAAACTGGATGAAGTAAACTTTTGTATACCGATGGATTTTGGCGGTCGTGCGCTTTATATGGAGCCATGGCAGATACTATCCTCGGATGAGCGGATTGAGGGTGATTTCATACCTATATTTGATCGGAGTGCCCAAATTGACTATAAATTGATTTTAACGGACCAGCATCAGGTTTTTGGACGGTTCACAGGCCGGGCGGTACTGGATGACGGAAGGGCGCTGGATATTAAAGACCTGCTTTGCGGTGTGGAAGTTGTTCATAATAAATATTAAGAAATAAAGCTGGACAAAAATAAGAATTTTGGTATAATAAAAAGGCAGGCTACTGTGGCTCAGTCGGTAGAGCGACGCACTCGTAATGCGTAGGTCAGGGGTTCGATTCCCCTCAGTAGCTTCCTTTTTTTACTTTGAACCTTGATGAAAGGGTGTGAAGCGATGGATATTCAGATAGGAGATGTTATCCGGCTGAAGAAGAAACATCCTTGCGGAAGCTTTGAATGGGAGGTTTTGCGGATTGGCGCAGATTTTCGTTTAAAGTGTGAGGGCTGCGGCCATCAGATAATGGTTCCGCGGAAATTAGTGGAAAAAAATATCAAAAATTTGAAAAGAGACTTGTAACAAGTCTCTTTTTATGTTATCATAAGAAATTGTGATATGTTTTAATTATTTCCTTGCTCTCTGCAGTTGACAGAGGGCCAGAGACCAGAAGGAGGTGCAGCAGCATGAACAAGTATGAATTATGCGTTGTTGTTACAACAAAAATTGAAGATGAAGAAAGAACAGCTACAGTAGAAAAAGTTAAAGAAATCATCGCACGTTTTGGTGGTAACGTAACAAACGTAGATGAATGGGGTAAGAGAAAATTAGCTTACGAAATTCAGAAGATGAAAGAAGGATTCTACTATTTCATTACTTTTGAATCTGATTCTAATTGTCCAAACGAAGTTGAACAGCGTGTTCGAATCATGGAAAATGTAATTAGATATTTATGCATTAGACAGGACGCTTAATTTTAGAAAGAGGTGCAGGTCTAAATGAATAAAGTTATTTTAATGGGAAGATTAACTAGAGACCCTGAAGTGCGTTACTCTCAGGGGGAACGTCCAGTAGCCGTTGCCAGATATACACTGGCCGTAAACCGGACATTTAAAAGAGCTGGAGAACCGGATGCGGATTTTATTAACTGTGTGACCTTTGGCCGCAGTGCAGAATTTGCAGAAAGATATTTCAGACAGGGAATCCGTATTGTCGTTTCTGGAAGAATCCAGACAGGCAGTTATACAAACCGTGATGGTGTGAAGGTCTATACAACCGATGTTATTGTAGAGGATCAGGAGTTTGCAGAAAGCAAAGCAGCCAGTGAACAGTCTGCGGCATCTTATGGTGCAAGAACGGATGCGGCGCCGGCGCCGAGCACACCGATTGGCGATGGCTTTATGAACATCCCGGATGGTTTGGATGAGGAATTACCATTTAGTTAAATATAGAATCCCGGAAATTAGAATTTGAATCAGGAGGTTATGAATATGGCATTCGATAGAGAAAAAAGAAACGACTCTCCAATGAAGAGACGTGGCGGACGCAGAAGAAAAAAAGTCTGCGTATACTGTGCAGATAAAAACGCTGTAATTGATTACAAAGATGTAAATAAATTAAAAAGATATATCTCTGAAAGAGGTAAAATTCTTCCTAGAAGAATCACAGGAAACTGTGCAAAACATCAGAGAGCTCTTACAGTTGCTATTAAGAGAGCAAGACATATCGCACTGATGCCTTACATCGTAGATTAATTAAGGTAAAATCATATAACAGGAATGAAGAGGCCTATAAATATTGGATATTCAGTATTTATAGGCTTTTTTGTATTTGTGAGATTTTTTAAGATCCTGTAAATTTTTACTTTTTTCGGTGTAAAATAGGAAAAATTTGTAACTTGAGAAACAGGAAATATCGTGATATCATTTGAAATGAAGAAGGGCTTTTGTCAGTCTCTCTGATATGTGATGATAAGAAAGGAGAGATTGAATGAGCGATAAAAAAGAAGAGGATTTAAGTATTTATAAAAAATGCTTGGAAATGCTGCCAATGCCGGTACTTCTTGTGGGGGCGGATGAACATATTTTGTTTATGAATAAGTCCTATGGGCAATTTCTTGGCATAGAGCCGGAAGCTGTTATCGGTAAACATGTTTATGAGGTGATTGAAAATTCCCGGACACCACTGGTTTTAAAAACCCAGAAAGCTGAATATGCGGACCGTCACAAGTATAATAATGGCAAAGTGAAAGGAAAGGAAATCATCGTTCACCGGATTCCTATTGTTGAAAACGGAAAATCTCTGGCGGTTTTCGGATTGCTGATGTTTACAAGCATTGAAGATTTGATGGCCCTTGCGGAAAAAAATCAGAGGATTAATAATGAACTGGATTATTATAAAACAAAGATACAGGAGTTGCAGAGTTCAAAATATGCTTTGGAAAATATCCTCGGAAGCAGCCCGGCGATATCCTTTTTAAAAGAGAATATATTGAAGGTGGCGACCATCCGGCAGACGGTTCTGATTACCGGGGAGAGCGGTGTCGGAAAAGAATTGATCGCACATTCCATTCACCACTGCAGCGAACGTCATGACAGAGTATTTGTCCGGGTAAATTGTGCCGCCATACCGGAGAACCTTTTTGAAAGTGAGTTTTTCGGTTATATGGGTGGCAGTTTTTCGGGTGCTTCGAAGTCGGGAAAAATGGGTAAGTTTGAGCTGGCAAATCTCGGAACTTTATTTCTGGATGAAATTGGCGAAATGCCTTTGTTTATGCAGTCAAAATTGCTGCGTGTTCTTCAGGAAAAAGAAATCACCCGTATTGGCGGAAATCGGACCATACCAGTGGATGTCCGGGTGATTGCGGCAACCAATCGGAATCTGGAGCAGATGGTGAGAGAAGGAAAGTTCCGCGAAGATCTGTATTACCGGCTGAATATATTGAATATAAAAGCGCCGTCTTTGAGGGAACATCCGGAGGATATCCCGGAGATGACGGAACATATGCTGGAGGAACTGTATCAGGAGAATGGCATCCGGAAAACCATATCCGGGGATGTATATAAAGTGTTTATGAAATATGGATGGCCCGGGAATGTCCGGGAGTTAAACAATGTATTATCTAAAATGTATTATATGTCCGACGGAGAGCGGATCGTTACCAAAAATCTGCCCTGTAATCTTCAATGTGATACCCATATTGAAACCAGCGGGGACCCGGGCGGCAGCATGGATTTTATGGTAGAAGAACTGGAAAAGCAAATGGTGCTTCAAACATTAAAGGAGACGGATAATAATTTAACACAAACTGCAAAAATTTTAAAAATTTCCAGGCCCCGTCTCTATAGAATTATAGAGAAAATTTCTAAAACGGACCCAGAGGAGTAACGAAATATTACAGACGTAACGAAATATGACGGTGTAAAATTGGGATTTTCTGTGGAATCGTAATGGAATGTGACAGCAGTATTGACAAATATATTTAAAGAAAAGGTGTTCAAAGACGAAGAATCCTGTAAATACAGGGTTTTTCGTCTTTTTTTTTGTGCTTTCGCCTGAAAGATAAATTGTCAAAAAATTGGCATGTGAATTGCAACATAAATAAGTATCACATATCAGAGAGGGACATGTTTCAGAAAGGAGATAAAAATGACGTTTAAGAACATTATTTACGAAACAAAAAATGGTATTGGTTATCTTACAATCAATCGGCCAAAAGCGCTGAATGCTTTAAGTGGGGAAGTGCTGACAGAATTATCGGAAGCGGCCGGTATAATGGCGAAGGACGAAGGGGCAAAAGTTGTAATTATCACAGGTGCCGGAGGAAAAGCCTTTGTTGCCGGTGCGGATATTGCAGCGATGAAAAATATGACGGCAGAGGAAGCCTATGATTTTGCAAGGCTTGGACAGACAACCTATAACATCATTCAGGATATGCCGAAAATAGTCATAGCAGCCATTGATGGATTTGCTTTAGGCGGCGGATGTGAGCTGGCGCTGGCCTGTGACATTCGGATTGCTTCGATGAAATCTCAAATCGGTATTCCGGAAGTGACATTGGGGGTATTTCCGGGATTTGCAGGAACTCAGAGACTGCCAAGGCTGGTGGGCACAGGAATTGCGAAGGAAATGATGGCAACAGCCCGGAAGGTTGGTGCAGAAGAGGCAAAACGTATTGGGCTGGTCAATTATGTTGTGGAAGAAAATCCGATGGCCAGGGCGGAAGCGCTGGCGCAGGAGATTTGTAAAAACAGCCTGTCAGCGGTGGCCCTTGGAAAACGTGCGATGAACGAAGGCATGGAAATGGAATTAAAGAAGGGTATTGAACATGAAGCGGCTCTTTTTGCTGTGGCATTTACAACAGAGGACCAGCGGGAAGGAATGGCGGCATTTCTTGAAAAACGGCCGGCAAACTTTAAATAAACAAAAGGGGGTTTTTAAAAATGAAAATCGTTGTATGTGTAAAACAGGTACCGGATACGACGGAAGTGCGCCTGGATCCGGTGACGAATACGTTAATCCGTGATGGGGTTCCGAGCATCATCAATCCGGATGATAAGGCCGGTATTGAAGCGGCTCTGAAGTTAAAAGAGGAAGTTGGCGGCACGGTGACCATTGTTTCCATGGGACCGCCTCAGGCAGATGTCGCTTTAAGGGAAGCTCTGGCGATGGGGGCTGACGAGGCTATCCTGATCAGTGACCGGGCATTTGGCGGCGCGGATACATGGGCAACCTCTTCGACTATTGCCGCAGCACTGAAAAAACTGGATTACGATGTAGTTATTACAGGACGTCAGGCGATTGACGGGGATACGGCCCAGGTGGGACCGCAGATTGCCGAGCATCTCAGGATTCCTCAGATCAGCTATGTTGAAGATATTAAAGTTGAAGGAGAAACACTCCTTGTCCGGCGTAAATTTGAAGACAGAAGCCATCTTCTCCGTACGAAGCTCCCGGTTCTTTTAACCTGCCTTTCCGAATTAAATGTACCGAGATATATGTCCATTGGCGGTATTTTCAGAGCATATAAAAAAGATGTTCAGGTATGGGGCCTTGAAGATCTGAAGGATACAGTGGATGTGGCCAATATCGGTCTTAAGGGTTCGCCAACAAAGGTACGCAAGTCCTTTACAAAACAGGCCAAGGGTGCCGGAGAAAAGATTAATGTTCCTGAAGATGAGGCAGTGGCTATTATCGTAAGCAAACTGGCTGAAAAGCATTTAATTTAAAGGGAGGATGAATTCGATGAGCAAAAATGTATATGTATTTGCAGAGCAGCGTGACGGAAACATCCAGAAGGTTGCTTATGAGTTAGTTGGAAAAGCACGTGAACTCGCAGACACACTGGAAGAAAAAGTGTATGCAGTTCTTGTTGGTCAGGATATGAAAGATCAGGCAAGCAGCCTGGTTGCAGCGGGGGCAGATGGGGTTGTCCTCGTGCAGGATCCGATGCTTGCAGAATATACAACAGAGGCTTATGCCAAAGCTGTTGTCGCAGTGATCAAAGAAAAAGATCCGGAAATCTTCTTAATTGGCGCTACAGCCATTGGCCGTGATCTTGCACCTCGTGTATCTGCGAGAATACATACGGGTCTTACGGCGGACTGTACAGGTCTTGCCATTGATGAGGGCAGTAAGAATCTTTTGATGACACGTCCGGCATTTGGCGGCAACATTATGGCAACGATTGTATGCGAAGCCTTCCGCCCGCAGATGGCAACCGTACGTCCGGGGGTTATGAAAGCCCTTGCGGCAGACGAAGGGCGAACCGGTGAGGTTGAAGAATTTAAAGTAGAGTTTGATGCAGCGGACATGCCTGTGGAACTGGTTGAAGTTATCAGGGAAGAAAAGGCTGCGGCGGATATCACAGAGGCGAAAGTTCTTGTATCCGGCGGCCGTGGTATGAATGATAAAGAAACCTTTGATGAGATATTAAATCCTCTGGCAGAAGTTCTTGGTGGCATTGTTTCCGGTTCCCGTGCGGCAGTGGATTCGGGATGGATTGATCATGAATGTCAGGTTGGACAGACCGGGAAAACGGTACGTCCGGAGCTTTATATTGCCTGTGGTATTTCCGGAGCCATCCAGCATGTGGCGGGGATGGAAGGCGCCGAATATATTGTGGCTGTGAACAAAAACGACGGTGCGCCGATCTTTGATGTGGCAGATCTTGGCGTTGTTGGCGATGTTACATCCTTGCTTCCGAAGCTTACGGAAGCGATTAAAGAGTACAGGGAGGGAAAATGATCATGTATGCTTTATTAAAACCGGAACATAAGCTTGTACGTCAGTTGGCGAGAGAATTCGCCGAGAATGAGGTGAAACCTCTGGCTTCAATATTAGATGAGGAAGAACGGTTTCCGGTGGAAACCGTCCCGAAAATGTTCAAATATGGTTTCTTTGGGGCGGCGTATCCGGAATCCGAAGGCGGTGAAGGCGGCGACAGCATGGCCTATGTCATTGCCCTTGAAGAAATTTCCAAAGTATGTGCGACAACCGGTGTGGTTTATTCGGTTCAGTCGGGTCTGGGTATGGGATTATTTGCAAAGTATGGTACGCCGGAACAGAAAGAAAAATATCAGAAAGGAGCCTTTACCGATAAGCTGGTTTGTTTTGCTTTAACAGAACCGGGGGTGGGTACAGACGCATCCAATGTGCAGACCGTCGCAGTGAAAGACGGTGATGATTATATTCTTAACGGTACAAAGATGTTTATTACAACGGCAGGATATGCGGAATGGTACATTATCATTGCTGTGACAGATCGTGAGAAAAAGAATAACGGAATGACAGCCTTTATCGTTCATAAGGATGCACCGGGATTTTCTGTAGGGAAACATGAAAAGAAGATGGGTATCCGCGGTTCTGCAACCTGTGAACTGATCCTTAAAAATGTCCGTGTCAGTAAGGACGATATTCTCGGAAAGGAAGGTCAGGGGTTAAAGATGGCATTGGCCAGTCTGGATTCGGGGCGTATGGGTATCGCGACACAGGCCCTTGGTATTGCCCAGGGCGCCATTGACGAGACGATTAAATATGTGAAAGAACGTAAACAGTTTGGTAAGCGGATTTCCCAGTTCCAGAATACCCAGTTTAAACTGGCGGAACTTCAGACGAAGGTGGATGCGGGACGTATGCTCGTATGGCGCTGTGCAATGCTTAAGGATGCAGGACTTCCTTACGGAAAAGAAGCGGCAATGGCTAAGCTCTACAATTCGGATGTGGCAAATCTCGTGACCCGGGAATGTGTACAGCTTTCCGGTGGTTATGGTTATACGCGAGAATATCCGATGGAACGTATGATGCGTGATGCAAAGATCACGGAAATTTATGAGGGAACGTCCGAAGCCCAGAAGATGGTTATTTCCAGGGCTATCGGTGTGAAGTGAAAAGGTATTTTTTATAAGGGGATTTTCTTTGAGGATTTAAAGGGGAAAAAATCAAAGGAGAAAATAAAGTATGAATGCATTGAGTATTATTGGATTAATTATTGCCATGATCCTTCTGGTTTTTCTGGCAATGAAGGGGATTCACATTTTGTTTATTGCGCTGCTTTGCTCCATTATTCTTGGTGTGACCAGTGGAATGAATGTGTACACAGTATTAAAAGATTCTTATATGGCGGGGTTTGTATCCTTCATGCAGGCAAACTTCCTCATGTTCCTGGCCGGTGCGCTGTTCGGTAAATTTATGAATGACAGCCATGCGGCGGACGCTATTGCCAACTGGATTATTAAAAAGCTGGGGCCGTCAAAAGCGGTTCTTGCAACGGTACTATCCTGTTTCGTTTTGGCCTATGGCGGTGTCAGTGTGTTTGTTGTCGGTTTTACAATCTTCCCGATTGCTGTCAGCCTGTTTAAAGAAGCGGATCTTCCGAGAAATATGCTTCCGGGGACGATTGCCTTTGGTTCGATTACCTTTGCGATGACATGTCCGGGAACGCCGCAGATCCAGAATATTATTCCGACACAGACATTGGGAACAACACCAATGGCCGGTGCGGTGATCGGTATC
>DBGCEW010000137.1:0-10185 GCA_048357495.1 Frisingicoccus sp. | reverse complement strand
GATTTTCTCCACATGCTTCCGGGAGGCAATTTCAGGTACAACACCACCATACAGTTTATGCAGTTCAATCTGAGATGAAATAACATTCGACAATACTTCACGGCCATTTTTTACAACCGCAGCGGCTGTTTCATCACAGGAAGATTCAATTGCCAGAATATAAATATCTTTTTCCATAATTTCATTCCTCTTATTCTTCAAAATTCAATTCCAGAGACCTTCGGTCCTTCGCCGCATGGGCATTCGGAAAAATACGGCGCACATCATTCATAAAAACCTCGGGATGATTAATTGCCGGACTGTAATGGGTCAGCCACAACTCCTTCACACCGGCATCCTTCGCAAGGCCCGCTGCTTCTTCAAAGGTCATATGCTTATACTTTACCGCATTATTAATATCACCTTTTTCGCCATACATGCCTTCACATATGAATAAATCTGAACCCACCGCATTCCGCCGTATAGAATCCGTCGGCCGGGTATCTGTCGTATAAGTGATCTTAATCCCTTTTCTCGGTTCCCCAAGAACCATTTCCGGTTCAAACAGCTTTCCGTCCGCTTCAATCCGTTCCCCTTTCTGAAGTCTGCTCCAAAATTTCAAAGGCACATCCTTAGCCTTGGCCTTTTCAACATCAAAAAGACCTGCGCGCGGAATCGATATGCTATATCCGTAACAGGTGATTTTATGATTGACACGAAACGCATCAATATGATATCCATGGGTCACAATATGCTGCTGAGGTTCTGTCAGCTCCAAAAACTCAATTTTAAAAGGAAGCTCCGGCGCAATGACCCTGAGAGAATTCACAACTCGCTCCAACCCCTTGGGTCCTATCATCAACAGCGGCTCCTTGCGGTCAGAATTCCCCATCGCCAGCAATATTCCCGGAAGACCACTGATATGGTCTCCATGAAAATGTGTAATACAGATGACATCCAGCGGCCGAAAACTCCATCCTTTTTCCCGAATAGAAATCTGGGTTCCTTCGCCGCAGTCTATCAACAGACTGCTTCCATTATACCGAAGCATCAGCGACGTCAGCCACCGATAGGGTAAAGGCATCATACCTCCGGTTCCCAATAAACACAAATCTAACATAGTTCTTCCTCTTTATACTCTCCTATAAAAGTTCCGTCATCTCACGAATCTCCGGCGGATATTTAAAACTCTGAATCCATTGATCGTAACATTCCTCACACAAATTTATCTGGTGCCGCTGTCCGTCCTTGTCTTTCGAAAAATATCCCCAGATTTTTTCTATACAAATATATTCCTGATTTTCAATTTTATTTCCGCAGCAATGGCAAATTTTTCTGTTTTTTTCCATAATTTACTCCTTTGCATATTCTGTCATCGTGTTTCGGCTTTATTATACAAAATCCCTCACACGGAATATATAGGAGATTACTGGCATTCCTTCAGTCTTTTTGCCAGGTCATTAAAACCGCATCTTCCTTTGGATGCTCATAAAAGCCTCTGCGTATACCACAGACGGAAAACCCGAGGCTTTCATACAACCGCTTTCCGGCCGTATTACTTTCCCGAACCTCAAGAAAAAACCTGCAGATGCCCTTTTCTCCACTCCGCTCCATCAGTTCTCTGACCATCCTTGCCCCGTACCCCTGCTTTCGGTATTCCGGCGAAACCGCCACATTGACAATTTCTCCCTCATCCATCACCTGATAAATACAGCAATATCCGGCCACACTGCCCTCATCATTTTCCACAACAAGCAAACGGGCGCTCTCCTGCTCCAGAGATTCCTCGAATCCCTTCCGGCTCCACGGGTCCGTAAAACACTGGTTCTCAATAACCATCACCCCATCCAAATCTGCTAAAACCATCGGTCTTATAGGATTCATGACTTCTGCTCCCGTTTTTTCCGCTCCAGCATTTCCCGTTCCGCCTGAGAAAGCCGCAGATATTCCGGAACATGGGCATCTGCCGTTTCCAGACGTCCTTCTTCAAAATAAATTTTTCCCAGGGCAGCCAGGGCACCTGCGCGCTGTGCATTCAGATGAGGCGGTGCAAAACTACAGCTCACACGGATATTTTCACCGATAAATTCTTTATGCACAGGAACACCGTCACCTAGAAAGATAACCTCTTTTCCCAGCCCGTTGATCTCTTCCACAATTTCACCAATACCAACGGCTTTCTCAGGACATAAAACCCGGAATGTATCGCCTTCAAAAGTATATAAACCGGTATAGACCTGCTGACGGCGGGCATCCATAATCGGACAAATGATCTTCTGTGTCCCGTAAAGATTATATGCCAGAGCATCCACCGTCGGCACATTGATTAACGGCTTGTCTAATGCCAGACCCAGCCCCTTCGCCGTTGCCGAACCGATTCTCAGACCGGTAAAGGATCCCGGGCCGCCGGATACCGCAATCGCATCCACATCTTCCAGAGAAATCCCCGTCATTTTTACCACTTCATTCAACATCGGCAAAAGTGTCTGGGAATGAGTCTTTTTAAAGTTTGTCGTATACTCTCCAATCAATTTATCTTCCGTCATAAGTGCCACTGAGGCAACAAGCCCGGAACTTTCAATTGCTACTAAAAGCATTATAAAACACCTCCTCTTTCCAGAGTGATTCTTCGATAATCAAAACCCTTTTCCAGGTCTTTTTCAATCAAAATACCCGTAAAATCCTGGGGCAAAATCTCCCGGATTAAATTTGCCCACTCAATCAGGCACACGCCATGACCATAAACATAGTCATCAAACCCGATTTCATCCATTTCTTCCACATCACCGATACGGTAAACATCAAAATGATAAAAGGGCATATGTCCTTCCGTATATTCCTGCACAATAGTAAAGGTCGGACTGCTTACAGGTTCTTCGATTCCAAGCCCCGCAGCAAATCCCTGAGTAAATACCGTTTTTCCGACACCCAAGTCCCCCGTCAGGCAGTAAACATCCCCGGGTCTGGCTTCACTCCCCATCTTTCGTCCGTATTCATATGTTTCATCCGCTGAAAAAGTTTCTACAATCATGCTAACCTACCTTTTAAATTTCAAACGTTTTTTATCCACACAGCTTTCGAGTATCTCGTTTATTTTATCCGAATTTTCCATCTGGTTTTTTGCCCAGATAAACGCATTGATTCTGGACATATAGACAACGATGAGATTACCATAGGCTTTCACTTTGACAACCATATCCCACCGGATCCGGCTCCTCTCCTCCCCTGAACATACCGTTATCCCCTTTGTGCTCAGTTCATAATGGAGAGACTTTGAAAAATAAGGACTCTGCTCCGCCTGTCTTTTTGCCTTCCACCAGAGAAGCATCGGATTCACCACCGTATACAACGCAAAAATCACACCAAAAAACACCCTTTCATTTCCACTCAAAGCGAAAAACCGGCTTGCCAGCCACACTCCCGAAGCCAGGCTAAGGGCCAGACCTGCTATGCCGGAAGGTGTCGTGTAAGAATAATCCAGAAGAAAACGGTATATTTCCTTTGCTCCTGTTTTTATATCAAAGGAAATCTCCGGTTCCCATCCTGTTTCCTGATCCGATATCATATCCCGTCCTCCAATACCAATCGATTTCATCCACTTAAAAAGCTGGCACAAGTTTCCCTTGCGCCAGCCCAGCTTTCATATATTTTCAACATCTTATCGACCAAATCTGTGAAACACCTGCGCTGTATGGGTCTACGCCAAGCTCACCAAGTGTTCCCAGTATAACATATACATCATTAAAATTGAAGTGGTTTTTTTACCAGCTTAAACACATAATACGAAACAACCGCGATCATAATCCCTTTAACCACATTAAACGGCGTGATACCGATAATAATAATTTTCCAAAGACTGTCGATTGTCGGAAGAAATCCCGGTGTCAGACTGCCAACCATAGCAACAAGCGCATCCACGCCTCCAAACATATTCGAATATATCGGAAGGGTGATAAAATAATTTACAACCATTCCGGTCACACACATGCCCACTGTTGCAGCAATATAGCCATAAAGATACTTATGTTTACCTTTCCATTTTCTGTAAAAAATACTCAAAGGAATTACATAGCCACAGCCAACCAGGAAATTCGCCAGCTCTCCGGCGCCGATCGTCTTTGTAGACAATGCGCTCAGAAGGTTTTTAACCAGTTCAATAAACACACCGGCTACCGGACCAAACCCAAATCCGGCAAGAACTGCCGGCACATCACTGAATTCAATTCTTAAAAATCCAAGATATCCCGGAGATTCCAGCAGCATCAATACATAAGCCAATGCGGAAAATAATCCCACGGTCACCAGTTCCCTTGTTGAAAATAATGTTTTCTTTGCTTCCATAATATCTGTCTCCTCTTTTCATTAAGGAAATTCTCTGTCTCGCGTATTATTTCCTGACTTCCATGCTGTCTTCATCAGAGTTTTTTATCCATCGCTATGAACAAAAAAAAGCCCTGACATACAAAAATATGTCAGGGCATAGTAAACACACGTCATTTTCTTCCATCCAGACTATAACTGTCGGCTTCGGAGTTTCACCGAATCAACCTTACGGCTCGTGGGCTATACCACCGGTAGGGACTTGCACCCTGCCCTGAAAATTTCCTCATATAATTTACTCTTAGATTATACCTCGATATTCAAAGTTTTTCAACCACTATTTATAATTTCATAGTCAATTGAATTCTCTTCTTCTGCAAATCCACGCTCATAACTTTCACTTCAACAATGTCGCCGACACTGACTACTTCCAGCGGATGTTTCACGAATTTTTTATCCGTCATCTGGGAAACATGAACAAGACCATCCTGATGAACGCCAATATCCACAAAAGCACCGAAATCAATGACATTACGGACGGTTCCCTTTAAAACCATGCCTTCCTTCAGATCTTTCATTTCCAGAACATCGGTGCGCAGAATCGGTCTCGGCATCTCATCCCTTGGATCCCGTCCCGGCTTTTCCAGTTCTTTAACGATATCCCGAAGAGTAATTTCTCCGACACCAATCGCCTCACTGAGTTTTTTATAGTCCTTCACCTGACGCCCAAGCCCCTGTAATTTACCATTCAAAATATCTTCCGTCGTAAATCCAAGGCGTTTTAATAATTCCTCCGCAGCTTTATACGACTCCGGATGAACACTGGTACGATCCAGAGGGTTTTCACCGCCCGGTATACGCATAAATCCGGCGCACTGCTCATAAGCCTTTGGGCCAAGCTTCGGAACTTTCAGTAATTGACGTCGGTTTTTAAACTGTCCGTTTTCCTCCCGGTAAGCCACAATATTTTTAGCAATCGTTTTATTGATTCCTGAAATATATTCCAGAAGAGATGCGGATGCTGTATTCAGATCCACTCCGACCCGGTTCACACAGTCTTCCACGGTTCCGCCAAGAACGTCGCTCAGCTTTTTCTGATTCATGTCATGCTGATACTGTCCAACGCCAATCGCCTTCGGTTCAATCTTAACCAGTTCTGCCAACGGATCCTGAAGTCTTCTGGCAATAGATGCCGCACTTCTCTGTCCCACATCAAACTGGGGAAATTCTTCCGTTGCCAGCTTGCTCGCCGAATATACAGAGGCCCCCGCTTCACTGACAATAACATATTCTACCCGGCTGTTCAGCTCCTTCAAAAGATCTACAATAACCATTTCCGATTCTCTGGAAGCCGTTCCGTTTCCGAGAGATATCAGCGTAATATTATATTTCTTAATAAGATCCTTTAAAATCTTTTTCGCCTGATCGATTTTTTTCTGAGGTTCTGTTGGATAGATAATTACCGTATCCAGCACCTTTCCCGTGGCATCTACAACTGCTAATTTACAGCCGGTACGAAAAGCCGGGTCCCAACCGAGAACAACCTGTCCGGAAATCGGCGGCTGCATAAGAAGCTGCTGAAGATTCTTTCCAAAAACTTTAATACCGCCATCCTCAGCCTTTTCTGTCAGTTCATTCCGAACTTCCCGTTCGATCGCCGGAGCAATCAGACGATGGTAGCTGTCATCAATAACAGCTTTCAGTACCGCTTCTGTTTCCGGATTTTCTTTGCGAATCACCTGTTTTTCCAGATAACGAAGAATTTTTTCTTCCGGCGCCTCGATTTTAACCGTCAGGAACTTTTCCTTTTCACCGCGGTTTAATGCCAGGATTCGATGGCCGGGAATTTTATTTACAGCTTCTTCATAATCATAGTAATTTTCATAAACAGACTTCTCTTTTTCATCTCTGGCCTTCGATGTCACCACGCCTTCATTTGTGGTCACTTTTCGAATATAGGTCCGGTAATCCGCCGAATCGGAAATCATTTCTGCCAGAATGTCTTTCGCACCGTCCAATGCTTCTTCAGCGCTTTTTACGCCCTTTTCCCCGGAAATATAAGCCTCCGCTTCTTCAAGAAGAGCTTTCTTTGTCATCTGGAGCAAAATAATATTTGCCAGAGGTTCAAGCCCTTTTTCTTTGGCGATAATTGCCCGGGTACGCCGTTTTGGACGGTATGGACGATACAGATCATCCACCGCCACCATCGTCACTGCCGCCTCAACCGATTTTTTCAGCTCCGGCGTTAATTTCCCCTGTTCTTCAATGGTCGAAAGCACCTGCTGCTTTTTCTCCTCCAGATTCCGCAGATAAACGAGACGTTCATGGAACTGGCGGAGCACCTCGTCGTTCAGAGACCCCGTGGCTTCTTTCCTGTATCGTGCAATGAAAGGAATCGTATTCCCCTCATCGATTAATTTAATCGTCGCTTCTGTTTGCCAGGACTCTATCTTTAACTCCTGGCTGAGTGTCTTTATAATGTCCATAAATTTTCTTACTCCCTGATCAGCCGGTCAATCAACTGATACCCTTCATCAACGACAATATTGCCGCTTTCTGAAGCTTCTTTTTCATTGTAATGCCAGTCTTTTTTCAAATCCTTCCGACTGTCATAAATCATAAACGGCACCGGGTTGGAGGAATGGGTCCGAATGCAGATTGGTGTCGGATGATCCGGCATAATCAGCAGTCTGTAATCTTCTCCGGAGGCATCCAATGCCTCTGTCAGCGGCCGGATCAAACGGCTGTCCATATTCTCAATCGCCTGAACTTTACGTTCCACGCTTCCCTGATGTCCCATTTCGTCCGGAGCTTCCAGATGGATATATACAAAATCATTCCCGTCCTTCAGCAATGTGTCCACAGCTGCCTGCGCTTTGCCTTCATAGTTTGTATGAAGGCCGCCGTTAGCGCCTTCCACTTCAATATTCTGCATCTCCGCGCCCACAGCAATGCCTTTGAGTAAATCCACCGCAGAAATCATCGCACCTTTTAAATGGGTCTTTTCTTCAAAAGATGTCAGCGCCGGCCGGGTACCCGCCCCCCAGAACCAACAGGAATTGGCCGGGTTCAGCCCCTTCTTACGCCGTTCCACATTCAGAGGATGATTTTCCAGTATATCATAACTTTTTTTCATCATTTCAAGAAGCATCTCATCTTCAGGGAGATACGCCTTAATCACCGAACCAAGGTGATCATGAGGCGGTGTCAGTTCAACAACCATTCCCCTGTCCCAAACAAGCAAATGCCGGTAACTGGTTCCCACATAAAACTTATATGTATCTGTCTCCAGAGCCTCACGGACAGCTTCAAGCAGCACCGCCGCATCTTCTGTGGAAATTTCATCAGAGCTGTGATCAATAATCGTCCGTTCTTCATAAGGAATATCCTTTTCCTCAGACAATGTGACCAGATTACAGCGCAGAGCCACATCGCTTTCTTTCATGTCCACGCCGATGCTCAAAGCTTCCAGCGGTGAACGGCCGGTATAATAAATTCTTGGATTGTAACCAAGGACAGCCAGATTTGCCGTATCACTTCCCGGACTCATGCCTTCAGGAATGGTATGGGCCATACCAATTTCTGATTTTGCCGCCAATCTGTCCATCGTTTCCGTTTTTGCATATTCCAACGGTGTTTTTCCGCCGAGTTCCTGAAGCGGTTCATCTGCCATACCGTCTCCCAACATTACAATATATTTCATAATATTTCCTTCCTCTCTACTCTCTGGATAATATCTTGAGGTAATGAACTCCCTGGGTCTTTTCCAATGCGTCAATGAGTTCTGACACATCACCGGTTGTATTTAAAATTTCGATACTCAAAGTTACAGAGGCCACCCCGTTTACAGGAATGGCCTGATGAATTGTCAGTATATTTGCATGGTATTCGGCCACGCAGTTCAGCAGACCGGATAACAGGCCGGGTTCATCATCCAACTGGATCATCACCGTAAAAGTACGGCCCCGGGCGTTATCATGAAAAGGAAAAATATCATCCTTGTACTTATAAAAAGAACTCCGGCTGATTCCGACCCGGTCTGTGGCTTCCTGTACGGTCATTACCTTTTCCGAATCCAACAGACGTTTCGCCTCAACCACCTTTAAAAGCACTTCCGGCACTGCTTTTTTCTTTACAACATAATAGTTAATATGCTCTTTCATATTTATGCCTCCGGCTTTACTCCGTTTTGTTCTTGCCAAGGCTGCGCCATTTTAAATAGGCATTGATAAACGGATCAATGTTTCCGTCCATGACACTGTCCACATTGCTGATCTCCGTACTTGTCCGGTGATCCTTGACAAGCTTATACGGCTGCATGACATAGGATCGAATCTGATTTCCCCAGCCGATTTCCTTCACTTCACCACGGATATCCGATGCTTTTTCTTCATTCTCCTGCTGCTTTAACAGATAAAGCTTGGCTTTCAGCATCTGCATCGCCTTATCTTTATTCATATGCTGGGAACGCTCATTCTGGCACTGGACAACAATTCCTGTCGGCAAATGGGTAATACGAATTGCCGAAGAGGTTTTATTGATGTGCTGTCCGCCGGCACCGCTGGCCCGGTAGGTATCAATCCTCAGATCTTTGTCATTGATTTCAATATCCACATCTTCCTCAATGTCCGGTATGACATCGCAGGATGCAAAGGATGTCTGACGTTTTCCCGCCGCATTGAACGGAGAAATACGTACCAGACGGTGGATTCCTTTTTCGCTTTTCAGATAACCATAAGCATTATCGCCGTTAATCTGCATGGTAATCGCTTTGATACCAGCCTCATCGCCGTCCAGAAAATCCAGGACCTCTATAGAAAATCCATGCTTTTCCGCCCAGCGGCTGTACATACGGTATAACATCCCCGCCCAGTCACAGGCCTCCGTGCCGCCGGCGCCGGCATGAAGGGTCAGAATGGCATTATCGCCATCATATTCTTCATTCAGCAAAGTCGCCACACGCAGCTCCTCAAGCTCTTCAATAAACAGATTCAGAGCTTCCTCAATCTCAGGAATGAGGCTTTCATCATTTTCCTCATATCCCATCTCAATCAAAGTTTCCACATCCTCATAGGACGTTTCCAGCGTTTGATACTTCTCAACCGTATCCTTCAGATGCTTCAGTTCTTTCATTGCTTTCTGGGAGTTGTCCGGGTTATCCCAAAAGCCCGGCTCCTCCATAATATTTTCTAATTCACCGATTCTGGACTTTTTATAAGCCAGGTCAAAGTGAATCCCTCACTTCCGCTAATGGTGTCTCATAACTGAGTAATGTTCCTTTGAACTGGTCTAATTCAACCATTGCTTCACCTTCTTTCTTTTTAATGAAAATTTTTCCAACGCTGTAAACTATTTACGTCCACAGCACTGTTTATATTTTTTACCGCTGCCGCAAGGACACGGATCATTCGGATACACCTTACCATCCTTACGGCGTACCGTTTCTTTCATACCGGAGGTATCCTTATTGGTGCCTGTCACTTTGGCAACCTCCTCACGTTCTGCCTTCTGCTGAATCCGCACATGCATCAGCGCCTGAACCGTGTCTTCTGAAATTCCCTGGGTCATTTCATCAAACATATCATATCCGGCAAAACGATATTCTACCAGCGGATCCCTCTGCCCATAGGCCTGGAGACCAATACTCTGCCGAAGCTGTTCCATATTATCAATATGGTCCATCCAGCGGCGGTCAATCATTTTCAGTAAAACAACCCGTTCCAATTCACGAATATGTTCTTCCACAGGGAATTCTTTCTCTTTTGCCGAATAAATCTCATCCGCATTCGTCTGAAGTTCCTGAATAAACTGTTCCGCATTCTGTCCCTCATGGTCACTCTCACGCCACGAAACATTTGTATATGGAATAATCTGGACAAGTCCCTG
>DBGCEW010000136.1:0-2628 GCA_048357495.1 Frisingicoccus sp. | reverse complement strand
AATCTCTTTCTTCCTTTTGCTCTTATGGCTGCTAATACCTTTCTGCCGCCAGCACTGCTCATTCTTGCTCTGAAACCGTGAACTTTAGAGCGCTGTCTCTTCTTAGGCTGAAATGTCATCTTCATGAAAGCTCCACCTCCCTTTCAGGCCCTCTTCCATATAAGGGCATATTTATGACATGTATCGGAAAATATCGCTATCATTATATAAGGTCACCCCCTATAAGTCAAGCAATTTCAGTATTTTGGAGAAATTTTTGTACCCATATAAATTTCCACAAAAAAAACTTAAAAAATCGTGACTTTCCACAATACAATATATTGTTGTTGTAAAAAATTTTTTTCCACAATATATTGATTCTCCACATTTGTGGATTTCGCAATCCACACTTCCACAGATCAACATACTCTTATCCACAAAATGTGCATAACTTGTGGATAACCTCAAAATTATCCTCATCAACTTCACAAAAACCCTTTAATAATCAATGTGAATATGTGAATTCCACTTATCCACAAAATCCTCATGCTTATCCACCTGAATAAGTTCTCTTCTGAGGATATCCACAGTGTTTGTGGACAGCTTTTCGTGGATAATTAACATTTGCCATTTTCATTCATTTCGTTTATGATAGAATAGAATAATTCTCAAAGGGGATTTTATACCCTTTTTCGGGTTTATAACGCAACTGTTCACAGATGAGGAGGCCTTCTTATGCATTTTATTGGGGAAAACTGGGAGATGATCAAGCAGACAATCCACACAGAATATGACCTTACCAACATTTCTTATAATACATGGATCGAACCCCTGCAGTTTTCTGACGTAAAGGATGATACTGTCTATATTCAGATACCTACCGGACAGGCTCATGCCTTAAACTATATCTCTAACAAGTACAGCAATTATTTTAAGGTAACGATTTCCGAAATGATGGATCATGATTATGACGTTGCCTTTATCCTGGAAAAAGAAAAGACGGCAGACAGCGATACCGATCTTAAATCGCCTGCCTCCAATATTTATAATATCAATTATGAACAGGCGAATTTAAACCCTAAATACAAATTTGACACTTTTGTCGTGGGTAATAACAACAAATTCGCCCATTCCGCCTGCCTTGCCGTTGCAGAATCTCCGGGAAATGCCTACAATCCGCTCTTTATCTACGGCGGCGCAGGTCTCGGTAAGACACACCTTATGCATTCCATCGGTCACTTCATATTAGAGCAGACCCCTACTATGAAGGTCCTTTATGTAACTTCCGAATCCTTTACAAACGAAGTTATCGAATCTATCCGAAGCGGTAATGCAACCGCAATGACCAAGCTCCGTGAGAAATACCGGACGGTAGACGTACTCATGATAGACGACGTACAATTTATAATAGGAAAAGAAAGTACGCAGGAAGAATTTTTCCATACTTTTAACGTACTTCATTCTGCGGGCAAACAGATCGTGCTGTCCTCCGATAAACCGCCGAAGGAAATGGAAACTCTGGAGGAACGCTTCCGCTCCCGCTTCGACTGGGGGCTTATCGCTGATATCCAGCCGCCTGATTACGAAACCCGTATGGCAATACTGCGCAAAAATGCGGAATATTACAACCGTCCTGTCGACGATGAGATTTTTAAATATATCGCTACCAATATCAAGAGCAATATCCGTGAGCTGGAAGGCGCTTTCAACCGCATCATCGCCAAATCCAAGATTGAAAACCAGTCTGAGATTACAATGGAACTGGCTGAGGACGCTTTAAAGGACATTATCAATCCCGATAAACCCAAGGAAATCACTCCGGAACTCATCATCGACGTAGTCGCAGAGCATTTCGGCGTTTCTCCGGCTGATATTACATCCAAAAAACGTAACTCTGAGTTCGTACAGCCCCGGCAGGTTGTCATGTACTTATGCCGCAAGCTGACCGATACCTCATATGTCAATATTGGCAAGCTGCTTGGCAAAAAAGACCACACTACAATTATCCACGGTGTGAATAAGATTGAGGATGAATTAAAATCCAACGATGAATTAAGCAGTAAGATAGAGACTATCAAAAAGAAGATATGTGTATAACTTCACACTTTCCACATAGTTATCCAAGGGTTTTACACAAGTTACCCGTTCCCATTTTCCCTTATAAATAGTATAATGGGAGGGGTTATCCACATATCAACAACCCTTATTAAGAAAGATTACGAATTTTAATATTTATTTCTTTGTTCACGCGCCTGCGGCTCTCTGCTGCCGGAAAGGCTTTCGCATACCTTCAGGATGTGGATAAGTGGATTGAGAACGGTTTTTGAAGAAGGGAGTTTTTCACAATATGAAATTTATCTGTTCCAAAGCTGAACTGCTAAACGGGCTTCAGGTTGTTTCTAAAGCTGTACCCAGCAAAACAACAATGACTATTCTTGAATGTATCCTGGTTGACTGTACCCAGGGAGCCATCAAGCTGACTGCCAACGATATGGAGCTCGGCATCGAAACGACTGTTGCCGGCATGATTGAAGAACCCGGTACCATAGCTCTTGATGCGAAAATCTTTTTGGAAATAGTCAGAAAACTGCCTGATAGCAATATCACCATAACACCTGACGGCAATTTCCAGACTGTTATTACCTGTGA
>DBGCEW010000135.1:0-3595 GCA_048357495.1 Frisingicoccus sp. | reverse complement strand
TAGTGATTGCCATTGCTGCCGCAGTATTTATTGTTCTCGGACGGGTGGATGACAAGAAGGCGGAAAAGGCTGAAACAGCCGCTGAAATTCCGGAGGAAACGCAAGGGGCTTCCGAAAGCGAAAGCTCCCGGGAAAAGGTGACAGGAAAAAATATCACTTACAAGGGCAAAAACTATACCTATAATTCAGATATCCGAAACATTCTTTTCCTTGGTATTGATAAAAAAGAAAAGATGCAGATTCAGGAATATGAAGGCCGGGGCGGACAGTCCGACTGTATTATCCTGTTATCTTTAAATACAAAGGATAAAACGGCATTTATGCTGAACATTTCAAGAGATTCGATGACAGACATTGATATCTATGGTGCGAATGGAGATTATGTGGCTTCAGAAGAAGCTCAGATTGCCCTCCAGTATGCCTATGGCGATGGTGAAAAAAAGAGCTGCTGGCTGACGAAAAAAGCTGTGGCGAATCTTTTGAATGATATACCGATTCATTCTTATCTGGCATTGAACATTGATGGGATTTCAACCATCAATGATGCCCTCGGCGGTGTGGAAATTACTATTCCGGAGGATTACACACTGATTGATCCGGCATTTGTGAAAGGCGAGACACTGACCCTGTCCGGCAGTCAGGCGGAACGTTATGTACGCTACAGAGATATTAATGAGCTGGGGAGCAACAACGGCCGTATGGTACGTCAGAATCAGTTTCTGAGGGCCCTGGTCAGCCTTCTTAAAGAGAAAATCAACGAAAGCACCGCATATGTGGATGCGCTGTTAACGGCGGGAAAACCTTTCATGACAACGGACATGACCGTGGATGAAATGAAGGAACTGGCCAGCTATGATTTGGACGAAGAATTCATCAAGGTACCCGGAGAAAGTCGAAAAGGTACAGAACATGACGAGTATGTGGTTAATTATGACATGTTGAACGAATTACTTGTGAAATTGTTTTACAAGGAAGATTAACTGTGATAAAATAGCTTTGAATTTAAAAACATAAAATTAAAGGAGTGTGTGTTATGAAACATTTCAAACGTATTGCAGGTTTTTGTGCTGCCCTGACCTTAGCTTTAAGCATGAGCATCGCTGCATTCGCAGCACCAAGTCCATCGGTTAGCGGTACTGTTTCCAGCGGTTCCGGTAAAGATGCGAATGGGAATGAGGTCACAGCAACGATTGCCGAGGTTACAAATACCGAAGCAAAAGCTCAGCTGGAAAACAAAGAAACACTGAAAGAAATCCTTGGAAGCGATTTCACAGAAAACATGGTCGTTGCGGATGTGAAGGAAGTCAGTGTTCCGGAAGGAACAACCTTCCCTGTTGAATTAACATTCAACATTTCCGGTATTACATCCTCCAGCAAAGTTGTCATTCTTCATTACAATGGCAGCGAATGGGAAAAAATTGCAGTGGATTCTGTAGGCAACGGAACTGTCACAGCAACATTTACAAGCTTATCTCCAATTGCTTTTGTTGTTGAAGGCGCTGACAATGCATCCGTGGGTACAACATCTCCAAAAACAGGTTCTTCACCGGTGGCTATGATGGCAGCATTCGGTGCACTGATCTGTGTAGCCGGTATCGTTGTACTTTCTAAAAAGGAAAGAGCATAATCTGGAGCATTCATTTAAGGGTCTGTATGAAAGAATACAGATCCTTTTTTTGAGCCGCCGGTGAAGCTTAGACAAAATTCGGCACACAAGGTCATATTTGTACGTTAAAGGGTATAAATGGTTTGTTGAAAAAAGGGATATTATGGTATAATCAGAGGGTATAAATGAGAATTTATATGCGGGATATCTGAAACAGATATCAATTTTCAGCAAAAACGAGGGAGAAAAATGTACAGGAAGGCTTCAGAAGGATGGGCCAAACATCTGGATTTTATGATATTAGATATTGTGTGTCTGCACATATCTTTTTTATTGGCCTATTTTATGTATATCGGTATCGAGAACCCCTATGCCAGTCCGGTGTATCGGAATATGGGGATTGTACTGACATTGATTGATATCGTCATTATTACATTTTTAGGTCTTTTTAAGGATGTGTTAAAACGGGGATACTACAAAGAATTTGCCGCAGCAGTTAAGCACGTATGCTTTATTGAGCTGTTTGCGACATTTTATCTTTTTGCGGCAAAGGCCGGCGCAGAGTATTCACGGGCCACTTTATATTTAATGGCGCTGATTTATATTATTGTAACATATATTGCGCGTCTGTTCTGGAAGTCCTATTTGAAAAAAAAGAGGTTCAGGGGCGGGGACAGAGCCCTTCTGATTGTGACGGGGGCAAAGATTGCGGAATCGGTTGTTAAAAATATAAAGAACAATAATTACGAAGGCTTTCATATTGTGGGTCTGGCTGTGGTCAGTAAAAATCTGCAGGGAAAGGTTATCGCAGGCGTTCCTGTGGTGGCTGACCAGGATACAGTGGCGGACTATGTCCGCAGAGAGTGGGTAGATGAAGTATTCATTAATCTTCCCATGGAAGAACCCTATCCGGAAGAACTGATCAACCAGTTTATCGAAATGGGTGTTGTCGTACATATGAAGCTGGCGCGATCTTCCAATTTTCTGGGAAAACAGCAGTTTGTAGAACAGATAGGAAATTATGCGGTACTGACGACGAGCATTAATTATGCAACGATGGGCCAGCTGTTTTTAAAGCGGGTCATGGATATTTTCGGAGGGATTGCCGGATGCCTGATCACCGGAATACTGTATATTATTCTGGCGCCAATTATCCGAAGCAAGTCTCCGGGACCGGTCTTTTTTAAACAAACCCGGGTTGGGAAAAATGGTAAGCAGTTCCAGATGTACAAATTCCGGAGTATGTATATGGATGCGGAAGAACGAAAAAAAGAACTGATGGCTCAAAATCGTGTCAAAGACGGTATGATGTTCAAACTGGACTGGGACCCTAGAATCATCGGCAGCAAAAAACTTCCGAACGGTGTTGTAAAAAAAGGTGTGGGAAACTTTATCAGGGACTGGAGCCTCGATGAATTTCCACAGTTTATCAATGTCCTTAAAGGGGATATGAGTCTTGTGGGCACACGGCCGCCGACAGTGGATGAGTGGGAAAAATATGATCTGCATCACCGGGCACGGCTGGCAACAAAACCGGGAGTCACCGGAATGTGGCAGATCAGCGGGAGAAGTAATATTACAGACTTCGAAGAGGTGGTTAAGCTGGATAAGAAATATATTTCTGAATGGAACCTAGGACTGGATATAAAGATTATTTTAAAGACCGTCGGTGTTGTTTTTAAACGGGAAGGGTCGATGTAAAAATATGGCGGGTATGAGTGAAAAAGATAACTTGTACCCGTTTTTGTTGACTGAACACAGGAGATAGCGTATAAATAAAGATGTAGAAAAATAAGGAATATTAATTAATAGAACACTGATATAGTGGAATAAGAGGATGCGGCGTGATAGGTTTGTGGGATAATATGGATGTGGCATAATAAGAATACGTCATAATATGCTTGTGCTATATTAGGAACAAACCGGTAGATAGTGATTTTTGGTGACCGTGAAGTTCATATTTCTTATCCTGGAAAATGAGCAAGGAAT
>DBGCEW010000134.1:0-7826 GCA_048357495.1 Frisingicoccus sp. | reverse complement strand
GATTTCCGAAAAGGTTTATCGTAACGTATACCAAGTTCGTACATGTCATAAAGCGTCCGGCGCTGAACCGGTTTCAGGCCGTCCCGGACATCGGGGAGGGCCCGGGCGATAATGACGCTCATGGCATAGTCAATATAGGATTTTTGCATGATTTCCGAATATTCGGTGCGTATAATCTGTTCTTCAAAATTTTTCTTTTCCATGAGTTCACCTCCTAAATATCCAGTTCGGCATCATGGGCGTGCCGGTAAATAAAGGATTTTCTCGGTGGGACATCCGTTCCCATCAGAAGCTCTGTGATATCCGAAGCCATCCGGGCATCTTCGATTTCCACCTGTCTTAAAACGCGGGTTTCCGGATTCAGTGTTGTTTCCCAAAGCTGGGAGGCATCCATTTCTCCAAGACCTTTATACCGTTGGAGGGTGAAACTTCCTTTATGGGTTTTCCGGTATTTTTCCAGTGCCTTATCATCGTAAAGGTATTCTTCCCTGCCTCTGGACGGCATCGCTTTATACAGGGGCGGCATGGCGAGATAGACGTGACCTTCAAAAATCAGCTCCGGCATGAACCGGTAAAAGAGGGTCAGAAGCAGGGTGGAAATGTGGGCGCCGTCCACATCCGCATCGGCCATGATAATAATCTTATTATAACGAAGTTTGGTGACATCGAAATCGTTGCCGTAGCCCTCGGAAAATCCACAGCCAAAGGCGTTGATCATCGTTTTGATTTCCGCATTGGCAAGAATTTTATCAATACTCGCTTTTTCAACGTTTAAAATCTTTCCGCGGATTGGAAGAATCGCCTGGAAATGGCGGTTCCGGGCCGTTTTGGCGGAACCTCCCGCCGAATCTCCTTCGACGATGAAAATTTCGCAGATGGAAGGGTCCCGGCTTTCGCAATTGGCCAGCTTTCCATTGGAGTCAAAGGAAAACTTGGGCTTGGAAAGGAGATTTGTTTTGGCCTTTTCTTCGCTCTTACGGATTTTTGCGGCTTTTTCCGCACAGGAAAGAACATTTTTTAAAGTGTCCAGATTCTTATCAAAATATCTGGGCAGTTCATCCCCGGTAATCTTACCGGTAGCTTTTGCCGCATCCTGATTGTCCAGCTTCGTTTTTGTCTGTCCTTCAAACCGGGGATCCGGGTGTTTGATCGAGATAATCGCTGTCATACCGTTACGGATATCCGCTCCGGTAAAATTGCTGTCCTTTTCCTTGAGGATATTTAATTCCCGGGCATAGGCGTTCATAATGGTTGTAAAGGCTGTTTTAAAGCCGGTAATATGGGTACCGCCTTCTGCATTGTAAATATTGTTGCAGAAACCGAGAACATTTTCGTGAAATTCATTAATATACTGGAAAGCGGCTTCGACCTGAATGCCTTCAGCTTCACCTTTGAAGTAGATGACATCACAGACAGATTCTTTATTTTTATTTAAATCTTTAATGAAGCCGATAATACCGTCGGGTTCATGAAATTCCAGATGCTCCGATGTTTTTTCACGATTGTCATCATAGATAATTGTCAGTTCCGGGTTCAGATAGGCCGTTTCGTGAAGGCGGCTGATGATTTCATCTTCTTTAAATTCTGTTTTTTCAAAAATTTCATTGTCCGGCAGGAAGGTGATTTTCGTTCCGGTTTTCCGGGTTTTTCCGAGAACCGGAAGAAGTCCGTCCTCAAGTTCCACCGTTGGAATGCCGCGTTCAAAGGTATCGTGATGAATAAAGCCGTCTCTGGAAATTTCCACGTCCATCCACAGGGATAAAGCGTTGACAACGGAGGATCCGACACCGTGGAGGCCTCCGCTGGTTTTATAGGCAGAGTCATCGAATTTACCTCCGGCATGGAGGGTTGTAAAAACAAGACGTTCCGCCGGGACGCCCTTTTCGTGCATGCCAACGGGAACACCACGCCCGTTGTCCTGAATCGTTGCTGAGCCGTCTTTATTTAAGGTGACATGAATCTGGTCACAGAATCCGGCCAGATGCTCATCCACCGCATTGTCGACAATTTCATAAATTAAATGGTTCAGACCTTTTCGGGAAACGCTTCCGATGTACATTCCCGGACGTTTCCGGACAGCTTCCAGTCCTTCGAGGACAGAAATACTGTCTGCGTCATAGTGATTTGTTTGTGCCATATATATTCAAAATCCTTTCTTTGTTCTTTAAATCAGTGCAAAACTCCGAAGGAGAAAGATCCACAGTGTCAGTGAAACGGATGACAGGAGTGTTGCCATGACGACGATACTGGAGGTCAGTACCGCATCGTTATGCATATTTTTTGCCATAATGTAGCAGCTTACTGTCGTCGGAGAACCGAGCATGACAAGAATGGCCACGAGTTCACTGTTTCTGAAACCGAAGAGAATGGCAAAAGGAAAGAAAACAGCCGGAATAATGAACAGCTTGATCAGTGTTGCCATAAGACTTGGTTTGATTTTTGCCAGCGCTTTCCGTCCTTCGAAGGTGGCGCCCACGACAAGAAGTGCAATGGGGGAAGCTGTGGCCGCAATATTTGTAATAAACTTTAACGGTATTTTCGGGACCGATATTCCGGTAACGGCAAACAGGGAGCCGGCCAGAATGCCGATAATAATCGGGTTTTTAATTACGTTGATACAGGCCCGTTGAATGGTTTTCTGCACCGGTTCCTTCTGGGCATCCGGGGCGCCGAAGGTGAGAATGATTACGGAAAAAATATTGTAGAGGGGAACGGCGGAAATAATCATCATGGGCGCCATCCCTGAGCTTCCGTAAATATTTTCAACAAAGGCAATTCCCAGAATAGCAGCGCTTCCCCGGGCGGCGGCCTGGGTGAAAGCGCCGGTCATGGATGTATCTTTGCAGTACCACCGGGCAAAGATCCAGACACCCAGAAACATCAGCGTTGTTCCGATGGAACAGAAAAGAACAAACTTCAAACTGAACATTTCACGGATGTTTGCTGTGGCGATATCTTTGAAACAGAGCATAGGAAGGGCGACCTTAAAGACATAGCGGTCAGCCACAGTGGTAAATTCTTTGTTAAAGAGACCGATCTGCATGAGGAACCATCCGAAAAGAATGATTAAAAAAATAGGCAGGGTCGCATTCAGGCTGAATATAAAATTTTCCATGGTTATATCGTCTCCCTTGTAGATTTGTAAAAATCAATAAAATGCCGGACGGCTTTTTCCTGCTGGCGTTTTTTTATGTAAGTGAATCCGATTTCCCGGCGGTGGATCGGAATGTCCAGAGGAATTTCCTGCAGCCGGCCATCAGCCAGCTCCTCGGTGACAAATTCTTTAATCACACAGCCGACGCCCAGGCCGATTCGGGCAAATTCAATCAAAAGCTCCATGGTTGTCGCTTCGATGGTATTATTCATTGGCAGGTGGTTGGCAGTCATATAGTCATCGATATACTGCCGGGTCATATTATGCTTATCCAAAAGCATGAGTGTTCCCTTTTCAAGAAGGTCCCGTCCGCTGTTTAAATCATCGCTGTGAAGCTCCAGATGGCGCAGGTAGGACGGAGAGGCCACGAAAATATCCTGAATGGTTCCGAGGGAATAAAAATCTATATTCCGGATGGTTCCGGGATGGGCGATAAGGCCGATATCAATCTTTCCGGATTCCATCATTTCCAGTGTCTGATTGGAAGACTGACAGGTGATGATAATTTTAATATGGGGATATTTTTCGATAAAAGCCTTGAGGTAGGGGATAAGAATGAACCTGCACAATGTATTGCTGACACCGATATGAAGATTACCGATATCCATGGCATTCATGCGCCGTACCTTTTCTTCTCCCGAATCAATGGCTTCGAAAGCGGTTTGAATATGCTGATAAAGAATTTTCCCTTCTTCCGTCAGAGTGACTCCCCGGGAACTCCGGGAAAACAGGGTAACGCCCAGACTTTCTTCTAGGCGGCTGATGGATTTACTGATGGCCGGCTGACTGTTGTACAGTTGCTTGGCAGCCTGGGAGATATTTCCCGTATTGGCTACCGTATAAAAAATCCGGTAGAGACTCAGGTGATGCTCCATAACTTTCCTCCATTTATAACCTATAATTATAATAGATATTCGTAATATGTATTTCTATTATAGCTCTATATGTGATATTCTATCAATACATATTTTGAATAATAATGAGGAAAAATAAAGGAGGATTTATCATGGGAATGACGATGACCCAAAAAATATTGGCATCTGCCGCCGGATTGGAAGAGGTTCATGCAGGCGATTTGATTATGGCAAATCTGGATTTGGTATTAGCCAACGATATTACAGGACCGGTATCTATTAATGAAATGGACAAATTTGATAAGAAAGGTGTCTTTAATAAAGATAAGGTGGCTCTGATTCCGGACCATTTTTCACCGAACAAGGATATTGCATCTGCACAGAACTGTAAATGTATGCGTGAATTTGCCCATGCCAATGATGTGACACATTTTTATGAAGTTGGTGAAATGGGTATTGAACATGCGCTTTTACCGGAAAAGGGCATTGTGACTGCAGGGGATACGGTGATTGGTGCGGATTCCCATACATGTACCTATGGTGCGATCGGCGCATTTTCCACAGGGGTAGGAAGCACAGATGCTGCCTGCGGTATGGTTATGGGCAAGGCATGGTTCAAGGTGCCTTCTGCCATTAAATTTGTCCTGACCGGAAAACCGGCAAAATGGATCAGCGGAAAAGATATTATTTTACATATTATCGGAATGATCGGTGTGGACGGCGCTCTGTACCGTTCCATGGAATTTACCGGGGACGGTATTCAGTATCTTTCTATGGACGACCGTTTTACGATTGCGAACATGGCGATTGAAGGCGGTGCAAAGAACGGTATCTTCCCTGTGGATGATCTGGCGTTATCCTATATTAAAGAGCACAGTGACAAACCATATAAGATTTTTGAAGCCGATGAAGATGCAGAATACGATGAAACCTATACCATTGATCTGAGCGCTTTAAAACCAACCGTTGCCTTCCCTCATCTGCCGGAAAATACCCATCCGATCGATGAAGTTGGAGATATTGCCATTGATCAGGTCGTTATCGGTTCCTGTACAAACGGACGTCTGGATGATCTGAGGATTGCGGCCGAAGTGATGCAGGGACGTAAAATTGCGAAAGGACTTCGTGTGATCGTGATTCCGGCAACCCAGAAGATCTATCTGGATGCGATGGAGGCCGGATATATTAAAACATTTATTGAAGCCGGAGCTATTGTGAGTACACCGACCTGCGGACCATGTCTGGGCGGTTATATGGGTATTCTTGCAGAAGGTGAGAAATGCGTATCCACAACCAACCGTAACTTTGTCGGACGTATGGGTCATGTGACATCCGAAATTTATCTGGCAAGTCCGGCAGTGGCAGCAGCCAGTGCAGTGACCGGTAAAATTTCCTGTCCATGTGAATTAGATTAAGGAGGTACTCGAACAATGAAAGCATTTGGTTCAGTTTTTAAATATGGTGATAATGTAGATACAGACGTAATTATTCCGGCAAGACATCTGGCAACCACGGACCCGAAGGGACTGGCAGCCCATTGTATGGAAGATATTGATACAGAATTTGTTAAAAAGGTCAAAGACGGTGATATTATGGTGGCCCGGAAAAATTTTGGCTGCGGTTCTTCCAGAGAACATGCACCGATTGCCATTAAAGCATCCGGCATCAGTTGCGTTATTGCAGAAACCTTTGCCCGGATTTTCTACCGGAATGCCATTAATATCGGTCTTCCGATCATCGAATGCAAGGAAGCGGCAGAAAAAATTGAAGCCGGAGATCAGGTTGAGATTGATTTTGACAACGGAATCATTTATAATCGTACAAAAAATGAATCCTATCAGGGACAGGCCTTTCCTGAGTTCATGCAGGAACTTATTGCAGCCGGTGGATTGATTAATTATATGAATCAGTCATTGAAAAACAAATAATTTTGTGGTATGTTATAGGATAACGAAAGGAAAATTATCATGAATTACAACATTGCAGTGATAAAGGGCGATGGTATTGGCCCTGAAATTGTGACAGAAGCCATGAAGGTTATGGACAAGGTGGCAGAAAAGTTCGGTCACAGCTTTGATTATACACAGGTGTTGATGGGGGGATGCTCCATCGATGCCACCGGTGTTCCGCTGACGGATGAGGCGATCGAGACCTGTAAAGCCAGTGATGCGGTACTTTTGGGATCTATTGGCGGAGATACAACCACATCGCCATGGTATCAGCTGGAGCCGTCCCTGAGACCGGAAGCGGGACTTTTGAAACTGAGAAAGTCTCTCGGGCTTTTTGCAAATATCCGTCCAGCGTATCTTTATAAAGAATTAAAGGATGCCTGTCCTTTAAAGGACGAAATCATCGGTGATGGCTTTGATATGGTCATTATGCGGGAGCTGACAGGCGGTCTTTATTTTGGAGAACGGAAAACCGTGGAAGAAAACGGTGTTCTGAAAGCCTGTGATTCTCTGACCTATGATGAGAATGAAATCCGGAGAATTGCCATTAAAGGATTTGAGACAGCGATGAAGCGGCGTAAAAATGTTATCAGTGTAGATAAGGCGAATGTTCTTGATTCTTCCCGGTTATGGCGGAAGGTTGTGGAAGAAGTGGCAAAGGATTATCCGGAAGTGACCTATTCCCATATGCTGGTGGATAACTGTGCGATGCAGCTTGTAAAAAATCCAAGACAGTTTGATGTGATCTTAACAGAGAATATGTTTGGAGATATTCTTTCCGATGAAGCCAGTGAAGTGACCGGATCTATCGGAATGCTGTCCTCAGCAAGTCTGAGTGAGACAAGTCTTGGTGTTTATGAACCGAGCCATGGTTCTGCACCGGATATTGCCGGACAGAATAAGGCGAATCCAATCGCAACGATTTTATCTGCAGCTATGCTGCTCCGCTATTCCCTGAATCTTGACGAAGAAGCGGATGTTGTTGAAGCTGCTGTTCAGAAAGTTCTGGAAGACGGATACCGTACGGTGGATATCATGTCCGACGGCTGCCGGCTTGTGGGCTGCCGTGAGATGGGCGATGCCATTACAGAACGTATTTAATTATATTTGGAATGATAAGGAAGGAAGATGCAGATGAGAAGCGATGTCGTTACGAAGGGGATGCAGTCCGCACCTCAGCGTTCATTATTTAATGCTTTAGGTATGACAAAAGAAGAGCTGGAGAGACCGTTGGTTGGTATTGTCAGCTCCTATAATGAGATTGTACCGGGACATATGAATATTGATAAAATAGTTGAAGCCGTGAAGATAGGGGTCGCTATGGCCGGCGGTACACCGATTGTATTTCCAGCCATCGCTGTCTGCGACGGTATTGCCATGGGCCATGTCGGAATGAAATATTCCCTGGTGACCCGGGATTTAATTGCCGATTCTACCGAATGTATGGCTCTGGCCCATCAGTTTGATGCCCTTGTTATGGTGCCGAACTGTGATAAAAACGTTCCGGGACTTCTGATGGCGGCAGCCCGGTTAAATATTCCGACGGTTTTTGTCAGCGGCGGCCCGATGATGGCAGGGCGTGTTGGCGGTGAAAAACGAAGCCTTTCCAGTATGTTTGAAGCTGTTGGTTCCTATGCGGCAGGAACAATGACGGAAGAACAGGTGGATGAATTTGTAAATAAAGTCTGTCCGACCTGTGGCTCCTGTTCCGGTATGTATACAGCCAATTCCATGAACTGTCTGACGGAAGCTCTTGGTATGGGGCTTCAGGGCAACGGAACGATTCCGGCAGTATATTCCGAACGTCTTCGTCTTGCAAAACATGCAGGGATGAAGGTTATGGAAATGATCGAAAGAGATATCCGTCCA
>DBGCEW010000133.1:0-6647 GCA_048357495.1 Frisingicoccus sp. | reverse complement strand
ATATGGGATGGAATTCTCTGAAGATTATGCCGGAAAAACGGTTATATAAAGGAATTGAAGATGGCGCCTATGTTTATTTTGTCCATTCTTATTATCTGAAAGCAAAGAGGGAAGCGGATGTGGCTGCACGGACCTGGTACAGCAGGGATATTGATGCATCTGTAGAATCGGGAAATGTTTTTGCCTGTCAGTTTCATCCGGAAAAGAGCAGTCATACAGGGCTGCAGATTTTGAAGAACTTTACGGAACTGTAAAAATAGGAGGAAAGCCATGTTTACAAAAAGGATTATACCATGTTTGGATGTTCATAACGGACGGGTAGTTAAAGGAGTTAATTTTGTCAATCTTCAGGATGCAGGGGACCCGGTGGAAATTGCGGCGGCCTATGATAAGGCCGGAGCGGATGAAGTTGTTTTTCTGGATATTACAGCATCTTCGGATGCACGAAATACAGTGGTTGATCTTGTGCGCCGGGTTGCAGAGAATGTTTTTATACCATTTACCGTTGGCGGCGGCATCCGTACCGTGGAAGATTTCAGGGCGCTGCTCAGAGAAGGGGCAGATAAGATTTCCATTAATTCTTCGGCAATCGACCGTCCGGAACTGATCTCTGAAGCGGCGGATAAATTTGGCAGCCAGTGCGTGGTGGTAGCTATTGATGCGAAGCGGCGTGGGGATGGCAGCGGATGGAATATTTATAAGAACGGTGGAAGAATCGATACAGGGCTGGATGCGCTGGAGTGGGCGGCAAAGGTCGATCGGATGGGAGCCGGAGAGATTCTGCTCACAAGCATGGATTGTGATGGAACAAAGGCGGGCTACGATATTGAACTGACCCGGCAGATTGGAGAGCTTGTTTCGGTTCCGGTCATTGCTTCCGGCGGAGCGGGGACAAAAGAAGATTTTTATAAAGCATTTACCGAAGGGAAAGCGGATGCGGCACTGGCGGCCTCCTTGTTCCACTATAAAGAACTTGAAATTTGTGATTTAAAGGGTTATTTATTCGAAAGAGGCATTTCAGTACGTTTATAAAGAGGAGAGGACTATGTCAGCGATAAGCAATGATTGGCTGGAAGGGTTAAAACCGGAATTCAGTAAACCCTATTATGCCAGCCTTTATAAAACGATCTTACAGGAATACAACAGCCGTCAGATATTTCCTGCGGCAGATGATATATTTAATGCGTTTAATTTTACGCCATTATCCAAAGTTAAAGTGGTTATTCTTGGACAGGACCCGTACCATAATGACGGCCAGGCTCATGGACTCTGCTTTTCCGTTAAGCCGGATGTGGAGATTCCGCCATCATTAGTCAATATTTATACAGAGCTTCATGAGGACCTTGGGTGTTACATACCGAATAACGGATATCTGAAAAAGTGGGCAGACCAGGGGATTCTTTTGTTGAATACGGTGCTTACTGTACGGGCTCATCAGGCCAATTCCCACCGGGGGATTGGCTGGGAAGAATTTACAGATGCGGCGATTCGTGTATTGAACGAAGTTGACCGTCCGATCGTTTTCATTCTGTGGGGGCGGCCGGCCCAGATGAAAAAATCAATGCTGAATAATCCAAAGCACCTGATATTAGAAGCGCCCCATCCAAGTCCGTTGTCCGCGTACAGGGGATTTTTTGGAAGCAGGCCCTTCAGTCAGACAAACCGTTTTCTGGAGTCCCATGGGATTGAAGGTATTGACTGGCAGATTGAAAATATTTAAAGATTGTTGTTTTGCAGAACATTTTGTGGGTCAGATAGACCTGGTTGGGTGCGTAAGCGCGTTTCTCATTAGAGAAACGCGCTTACGCATGAAATATGAACTGACGCTATGCGGGTGTGCTCCGCCATCGGTTATTCTTTTTATAGAATAACCGTTTTTTTATGCCCTTTAAAATATTTAAACCTGGGTTAAGGTTGATCAGTTATAATTTATCTGTAATCCAAAAGGAGGAATTAATTATTATATGAATATTTTAACCTATTATGGGGCGGATTTTAATTTTCCACAAGAGAAATTCAAAGGGGCGAATGCCAATATACTGAAGCTGATTGCGGTCACTTCAATGCTAATACAGCATACGGCAATTATCTTTTTATCCGAAGAAAGTCATTTGTATCTGATAATGTTTTTAATTGGAAAATTGACGGCTCCGATCATGTGCTTTTTCATTGCAGAAGGATATTACCATACCAGAAGTAAAAAGAAATATCTATCGAGGCTTTTTCTGGGAGCTGTCATTGCGCATATTCCTCACGCGCTTGCACTTGGCTTTCCGATTTGGAATTTTTGGAAGGTGACAAGTGTGATGTGGAGCTTGTTTTTGGGACTTGCCGCATTGATGATATTTATGAAAAAAGACCTGCCGTCTCCTTTGCGCTATTTGGCAGTCGGGATATGTTGTATCCTTTCCTATCCCGGAAACTGGAATTTAATCGCAGTGCTTTGGGTACTTGTTTTTGGTATATTTCATGATGAAAAAAAGAAAAAATGGCTGGCTTTCTTTGGGGTGACTTTGCTGTATGTTTTGGAATTTTTTGTAATAGATTCTGGTAACGAACTGATTTGGACGCGATGCTTTGTTCTTTTGGCAGTTCCCCTTCTTATGCTGTATAACGGAAAGTTAGGAAGAAAAAGCAAAGCATTGCAACGGGGATATTATCTATTCTACCCATTACACTTTATGGCTTTATACATAATAAATTTGTTAATTTCTTTTTCAGGATAAAGACAGAGGAGGGTGTGACCGGTATCGGTCACACCCTCCTCTGTCTAAGACGATCTATTTTCTGACAGACTTTTCTTTTTAAAGGCCGTCGGCCAGATTTTTATTGGCAGTGGCCAGCATCAGCTTGATCCGGTTAATCTGGTTGACTTCACTGGCGCCTGGATCGTAATCAATGGCTACGATATTGGAGCCAGGGTATGTATTTCGCAGTTCTTTAATGACACCTTTGCCCACGATGTGATTTGGAAGGCATCCAAATGGCTGGGTACACACGATGTTTCCGGCACCCTGATGGATGAGTTCAATCATTTCCCCGGTTAAAAACCAGCCTTCGCCGGTCTGGTTGCCGATGGATACAATCGGTTCCGCATAGCGGGCAAGCTCTTCAATTTTTGCCTGTGGTGTAAAATGACGGCTTTTTTCAAGTTCCTTGCGGGCGGTTTTCCGTACCCGTTCCAGAGCAGTAATGGCCAGATTACCCAACACAGCGCTTTTTTTACTTTTTCCAAGCTTTTCAAATTTAAAATTATTGTTATAGGCGCTGTACAGGAAGAAATCCAGTAAGTCGGGCATAACGGCTTCGGCCCCTTCCTGTTCGAGCAGATCTACGAGATAGTTGTTGGCAGAAGGTGAAAATTTCACGAGAATTTCACCGACGATACCAACTCTTGGCTTTTTCAGGCTTTCATCAATTGGGAGTTGGTCGAAGTCCCGGATAATACCCTGAATGTTCTTTTTAAAGCTGTTTTTATTTTTCCCTGTAATTGAGTCAATGCATATTTTCTGCCAGTATTTATGAAGCCGGTTTGCAGAGCCCTTGTGGATTTCGTATGGGCGCATCCGGTAGAGGACCCGCATAAACACGTCGCCGTAGACAATGGCCTGCATAGCACCAACTAAGAGTTTCGGTGTGAACTTGAGTCCCGGATTGGATTCCAGACCGCTGGCATTGATGGATACAACAGGAATCTGATGCATCCCCGCATTTTCCAGAGCACGACGGATAAAACCGACATAGTTTGTGGCGCGGCATCCGCCGCCGGTCTGGGTCATGGCAATAGCGATCTTGTTCAGATCGTATTTGCCGGAAAGCAATGCTTTCATAATCTGACCGACAACACAGATGGAAGGATAGCAGGCATCATTATTGACATATTTTAAACCGATATCAATCGTTTCTTTATCGCAGTCGGGCAGTAAATCCACCTTCAGACCGTTATGGCGCAATGCCTCGATCAATATGTCAAAATGAATCGGTGACATATTCGGAGCGAGAATGGTATAATCCTTTGCCATTTTTTCGGTAAAAATAATCCGGTCATGGGCGCTGGAATGGATTTCTCCCCGGATCTTTTTCTGTTCCCGCATGCGAATGGCTGCGATCAGGGAACGGATACGGATTCGGGCAGCCCCCAGATTGCTGACCTCGTCAATTTTCAGACAGGTGTAGAGCCGGCCGGAACCGGTTAAAATATCTTTAACCTGATCCGTTGTCACGGCATCCAGACCACAGCCAAAGGAATTTAACTGGATCAGTTCCAGATTATCCTGGGATTTTACAAACTGGGCTGCTTTGTACAATCTTGAGTGATACATCCACTGGTCGGATACGATTAAAGGCCGTTCGATTTCCGCCAGATGGGAAACGCTGTCTTCTGTCAGAACAGCAATACCGTAGGAAGCGATCAGTTCAGGGATACCATGGTTGATTTCTTTGTCAATGTGGTAAGGACGTCCGGCGAGAACGATTCCTTTCATATGATTATCCCGAAGGAATTTCAGAGTTTCTTCGCCTTTATCCCGCATATCCTGACGGGCTTTTTCCAGTTCTTCCCAGGCTGCTTTTACAGCCGTTTTGATTTCTTCCGGCTTAATGGATGTGCCCCGGCAAAATTCTTCCGTCATACGCTGTTCGATGTGGGCTTCGTTATCCAGAGAAAGGAATGGGTTCATAAAACGGATATGTTCGGATTCCAGCTCTTCAACATTGTTTTTGATATTTTCCGAATAGGACGTAACGATCGGGCAGTTGTAATGGTTGTTCGAGTCCTCGACCTCATTGCGTTCATAAGGGATGCTCGGATAGAAAATAAAATCGATATTATTTTTAATCAGCCACATAATATGACCGTGTACCAGCTTCGCCGGGTAGCATACGGATTCGCTCGGAATGGATTCAATACCAAGGCCGTAAATGTCGGCAGAAGACTGGGGCGACAGAACGACTTCGTAGCCCAGTTCTGTAAAAAAGGTGAACCAGAAAGGGTAATTTTCATACATGTTCAGTACCCTTGGAATACCTACTTTACCGCGGGGCGCTTTATCGGCTGTCAGCGGTTCATACTGGAAAATACGTTTGTATTTGTAATCAAAAAGATTCGGTATTTTATTATCGGCTTTTGCCTTGCCGATGCCGACTTCGCATCGGTTTCCGGTGATGAACTGACGTCCGCCGCTGAAGCGGTTAATTGTCAGATGGCAGCTGTTGGTACAGCCCTTACAGCGTCCCATAGAGGTTGTGTATTTTAAGCCGATAATTTTGTCCAGAGACAGCATCGAGGATTCTGTGCCGTCATAGCGTTCTCTGGCGATCAGGGCAGCGCCGAAGGCACCCATGATACCTGCGATATCCGGGCGTACAGCCTCACATTCGGCAATACGTTCAAAGCTCCGGAGTACGGCATCGTTATAAAATGTACCACCCTGTACAACAATTTTCTCACCCAAATCCTTAGGATCTGTCAGCTTGATAACTTTAAGAAGCGCATTTTTTATGACAGAGTAGGCAAGACCTGCAGAAATATCGCCCACTTCAGCCCCTTCTTTTTGAGCCTGTTTTACATTTGAGTTCATGAACACCGTACACCGGGAACCTAAATCAATTGGATTTTTTGCAAAAAGGGCTACCTGAGCAAAATCGCTGATGTCATAGTTCAGAGATTTCGCAAAGGTTTCGATAAAGGAACCACAGCCGGAGGAACAGGCTTCATTTAAAAGAACGCTGTCAACCGTATGATTTTTGATTTTAATACATTTCATATCCTGTCCGCCGATATCCAGAATACAGTCTACTTCCGGTTCAAAAAAGGCGGCAGCGTAATAGTGGGCAACGGTTTCCACTTCCCCTTCGTCCAGCATAAAGGCGGATTTCATCAGGGCTTCACCATAACCGGTGGAGCATGCACGGACAATCCGGGCACTGTCCGGAAGAAGGTCTTTGATTTCTTTTACTGCACGGATCGTTGTATTTAAAGGACTGCCGTTATTTCCGCTGTAGAAAGAGTAGAGCAGTGTGCCGTCTTCACCGACAATGGCGACTTTGGTTGTTGTGGAGCCGGCATCAATACCGAGAAAGCAGTCGCCTTCATAATCTTCCAGCTTTCCTTTTTTTACGGTATGTTTATTATGGCGGTCCGTAAATGCGTCATAGTCCGTCTGGTTTTCAAACAGGGGCTGCATACGTTTGGCTTCGGCTTCGATTTTTATATCTGAAGATAAAAGCCCGATGAGCTGATCCAGAGACTGGGATGTTTCATTACAGTCATTCATGGCTGCTCCCATAGCTGCAAAAAGATGGGAGTTATCCGGAGCGATAATATATTCCCCGGTCAGGTGCAGTGTGCGGATAAAGGCTTCTTTTAATTCGGATAGAAAATGCAGCGGGCCGCCGAGGAAGGCCACGTGGCCACGGATGGGTTTTCCGCAGGCAAGACCGCTGATGGTCCGATTGACCACTGCCTGAAAAATAGAAGCGGATAAATCCGATTTTGTGGCGCCTTCATTAATCAGAGGCTGAATGTCGGATTTTGCAAATACGCCGCAACGGGCGGCAATCGGGTAAATGGCTTCGTAATCCTTTGCATATTCATTTAAACCGGAAGCGTCCGTTTGGAGCAGGGAAGCCATCTGGTCGATGAAGGA
>DBGCEW010000132.1:0-12682 GCA_048357495.1 Frisingicoccus sp. | reverse complement strand
CCTATGTGGAACAGGTGACACCGAAGGTCAATGGCTGGCTGTCTTTCTTTAAAGCTTATTTATCCGGAGGTATTATTTGCGTCATCGGTCAGTGTCTTTATACATGGTTTAAATCCCAGGGGATGATGCATACACTGGCCAATAATTACACGACACTGGTTTTGATTTTCGTCAGTGTGCTGTTGACCGGATTTAATCTGGTCGGTCCGATTACAAAGTTTGCCGGAGCCGGATATCTGGTTCCGATTACCGGCTTTGCCAATTCCGTGGCCTCATGTGCTATGGAATTCAAACGGGAGGGACAGGTTTTTGGCGTCGGCAGCCAGATATTTAATATTGCCGGGCCGGTTATTTTGTACGGTATTGTCACAAGCTGGCTGTTTGGCCTGTTGTATTGGATTTTGGTTACTATCGGTATGGTTTGAGCAGGAGATGGGTTATGGGAAAAAAAAGACAGGGAAAATATACGGTAAACTTTGAAAATCCGCCGCTGATCCGCAGCTATGCGGCGGTGGTCGGACAGAAGGAAGCAGAAGGGCCTCTGGGACCTTATTTTGAGAATGTATGCGAGGATCCGATGATGGGAAGAGACAGTTGGGAAGAGGCGGAGGGAGAGCTTCAGTATACAACGGTTATTAAAGCGCTGGATAACGGAAACTTCCGAACCGAGGATATGGATTACCTTTTTGCCGGGGACCTGCTCGGACAGACCATTGCCACATCCTTTGGGGTGATGGAGCTTCAGATTCCCCATTTTGGACTTTACGGGGCCTGTTCAACGATGGGGGAATCTTTAAGTCTTGCAGCCATGGCGATTGACGGCGGATTTGCCAGACGGGCGGCGGCGGTGACATCCAGTCATTACGCCAGTGCTGAGAAACAGTTCCGCTTCCCTCTGGCCTATGGAAATCAGAGGTCTTTGTCGGCAACATGGACGGTTACCGGGAGCGGCGCTGTGGTTCTGGAGGACGCCGGAGAATGTCCGAAAAAAGAAGGGGAAACCTGTGTCCGGGTGACGGGAATTACAACGGGGAAAATTATTGATTACGGGATTAAAGATTCTCAGAATATGGGTGCCTGCATGGCGCCGGCGGCAGCCTTTGTTATCGCAAATCATCTGAAGGATATGAACCGGCAGCCGGAAGCTTATGACCGGATCATTACCGGGGATCTGGGCGCTGTGGGGCAAAAGATTCTTTTTGAACTGATGCGGGAAGAGGGATTTGACATTGAAAAGGTTCATATGGACTGTGGCATTGAAATTTTTGATCACGAAACCCAGGATACCCATGCCGGAGGCAGCGGCTGCGGCTGTGCGGCGGTGACCCTGTGCAGCTATATTTTGAACCAGCTGGAATCCGGAAAATGGAAAAGAGTGCTTTTTGTGCCGACAGGGGCATTGCTTTCAAAAATCAGCTTCAATGAAGGGATGTCGATTCCGGGGATCGCCCATGGGGTGGTATTGGAAAACAGTTGATATTTTTGCAGATTCGTCTATAATAAAAACAATAGGATAAAAATAGTAAGGGGCGATAAAGATGAAATTTCATTATGCAAAGCGTCTGGAAAGTTTTCAGGCCGGGATTTTTGCTATATTAAATGAGAAAAAGGAAACATTGGTCCGACAGGGCCGGGAAGTTTATAATCTGTCTGTGGGAACGCCGGATTTCAAACCGGCGCCCCATGTGATGGAAGCTTTTCAGAAGGCCTGCAGTGATCCGGAAAATTATAAATATGCACTGACCGATATGCCGGAGCTTTTGGATGCGGTCGTGGAGCACTACCGGAAACGCTACGGTGTACATATTGAACGGGATGAGATTATGTCGGTGAATGGCTCCCAGGAAGGTATTGCCCATATTGCCCTGGCGCTGTGCGATGCCGGCGATATTGTTCTGGTACCGAATCCGGGATATCCGATTTTTACTGTAGGGCCTTATTTATGCGGTGCCCGGGTGGAAACCTACGATTTAAAAAAGGAGAATCATTTTCTTCCGGATTTTGACAGTATTCCCGAAGCGGTTGCAAAGAAAACAAAGTTTATGATTGTTTCCTATCCGCTGAATCCGGTCTGTGTGGCAGCAGATGATGGGATGTATGAGAAGTTAATTCAATTTGCCAAGAAGTATGAGATCATTATTCTTCATGATAATGCCTACTCGGATATTATTTACGGTGGAAAAAAAGGCGGCTCCTTCCTGGCTTATGAAGGGGCTATGGATGTGGGGGTTGAATTTTATTCCCTGTCGAAATCCTATAACCTGACCGGGGCGCGGATTTCCTTTGTGATTGGTAATAAAGATATCATCCGCAAATTCCAGACGGTCCGCTCCCAGATTGACTACGGTGTATTTAAACCGGTTCAGTACGGAGCCATCGCAGCCCTGTCCGGACCTCAGGATATGGTGGTGGAACAGTGTGCCGAATACGAACGCCGGAATAAAGCTCTTTGCGGCGGTCTTCGCAGTATTGGCTGGAATGTGCCGGACAGTGAAGGAACGATGTTTGTATGGGCGCCGATTCCTGAAAGCTATACATCCTCGGAGGCATTTTGTATGGACCTTGTTGAAAAGACGGGGGTCCTCTGTACGCCGGGAAGCAGCTTCGGAAGCCTCGGAGAGGGCTATGTACGTTTTGCTCTGGTAAGAGATGTGCCAACGATGGAAAAGATTGTCCGGGTGATCGATGAAAGCGGTATTTTAAAGGCCGGAGAATAATATAGCCGTTTCTGCACATACTTTCCATAAAAGATAGTGATATGGAAAGGAAGATGGCTATGATATTTTTAAAGGCTTTTCTTGTGGGAGGGCTTATCTGCGGACTGATTCAGGTTTTAATGGACCGGACAAAGCTTCTGCCCGGACGGATTATGGTACTGCTTGTATGTCTTGGAATTGTCGGCGGAGTGCTTGGAATTTACAAACCGTTGATTGACTTTGCCGGCGCCGGAGCCACGGTACCCCTCAGCGGCTTTGGCTATACCCTTTGGGAGGGGATTAAAAATGCGATCAATGAAGAAGGATTTATCGGTATTTTTAAAGGCGGTTTTAATGCGTCATCCATTGGAATCAGCGCATCGTTGCTTCTTTCTTATCTGGCATCTCTGATATTTAATCCGAAGATGAAAAAATAAAGGCTTTTTATACAAAAAGGCGTCCATGATATATGGTGATATCATGGACGCCTTTTTTGTATAGAAAATATTATATCCTGTCTGTCAGCCCACCGGTGTTGGTGTGGATTCGGATGCCGGTGGCGTGGTTTCCGGCGGTGTTGTTGCCGGAGGCTCCGTTGTCGGTGTGGATTCCGAAGCGGTTGTACTTGTTGTGGACTCTGTTTCCGGTTCACAGGTACAATAGAAATTCGGAATCTGGGATGAAGAACTATACTCCTGATAATGGGTACTTGGGGAGTTTTCGTTCGCAAGACCGCCGCAGACACTGCAGACGGTGGCACCGATATGATCATTACAGTAGCCGCTTGGCAGTGCGGACAGATCAAAGTATTCCGTTACCGGTGTACATACAGAAGTTCCCACAAGTTTACCGGATTTGGAGCAGACGGTCCGTGTGCCGACATTGTCAGGTACCGTGAAGCTGGCCGTTTCAAAGCCGCATTCCGCATTGATCCGGCGCATAATCTGTGCCCAGAGGGTTTCATGTTCGGTTTCGGATAAACCGGTATATTCCATCGGGTAGCTGTGGTCATAGCCAAGCCATATGCCTGCGGTCAGATACGGTGTGTAGCCGACGAACCAGAGGTCCTTACTGTCATTGGTTGTACCGGTTTTTCCGGCGATATCCATACCGTCATAGGTATTGGCCGAGGTACCGGTACCCTGGGTGACAACGTCTCTCATAGCGTCTGTCAGAAGGTAGGCGGTCGTTTCTTTGATCACCTGTTCACCTTCCGGATTCGTGTTATCCAGAAGAACATTACCGTCTCTGTCAACAACTTTTGTATAGAATACAGGACGTACACGGACGCCGCTATTGGCAATCGCCGCATAGGCTCCGGTCATCTCGAGGTTTGTAACACCATAGGTCAGACCGCCGAGAGCAAGGGATTCGACATAGTCGTCATCCGTCAGTGTGGTGATACCGAGCTTTTTACAGTATTCAATGGCGAGGGATGGTGTCACATCCTCTACCAGGAATTTTGTGGTTACAACGTTCATGGACTGGGTGATTGCTTTACGAACTGTCGTAAGTCCCCAGTATCCGCTGTACCAGTTATTTGGTGAATAACCGGAAGGTGTTGTATATGGCGCATCCATCTTGGAGCTTGCCAGTGTCATGCCTGCCGCATCGATACCCGGCAGGAAACAGGCAAGAATTTTAAAGCAGGAACCCGGCTGACGTTCAGACTGGGTTTCACGGCTGAAGGATAAACTTTCCTTCTTTTCGTTACGGCCGCCGGCAATGGCTTTGACTTCACCGGTCTTTTGATCCATCAGTACGAAGGAAGACTGGAGGGCGTAAGGCTGGTCAAAACTTTCTGCAATGGTATTTTCTTCGGTAATGCCCATCGCTTCTTTATAATGATTAATATCAGCCCATGCCTGATCGGCATTATCGTAGAGCAGTTTGAATCCGCTGTTTCCGTTATTCCAGTTCCAGTACTGCATTGTCATTTCATCGTAGTTGGAGGTGGAACCGTCTTCTTCGAGAACGGAGCATCTCCATGTCAGGCCGAGGGTGTTAATATATCCGAAATTCGAATCGTCATGGTATTCTTCGTCAACAATGGCCTGCATCTGATTATCCTGAGCAAGATAAACTTTAAGGCCGCCGCCATAGAGCTTGTTTACAGCCTGTTCGGATGAATAGCCCAGTTTATCCTGAAGATCCTGGAGAATCTGGCGGATTGCAGCATCTTCATAATAGGTGAAGATTTCCTGGCTGCTACCCTGTTCTTCAGCATGGGCAGCGATACGTTCGTAAACATTATCGGCCATGGCTTCATCATATTCTTCCTGAGTCAGATAACCCTGTTCCAGCATATCTCTCAGTGTTTTGTCCCGGCGTTCCTTATTATTTTCAGGATAATAAATCGGGTCAAAATAGGTCGGGCTGTTGGCAATACCTGCGATAACTGCCGCTTCGGAAGCATTGACCTCCGAACAGGATTTACCGAAGTAACGCTGACATGCCGCTTCGACACCATAGGTCGAAGCCCCGAGGTTGATCGTATTCAGATAAGCTTCAAGAATTTCTTCTTTGGACATGGTCTTTTCAAGTTCCAGAGCCAGATACTGTTCCTGGAATTTACGTTTGAATTTTAAAAGCATGGAACTTTCGGCACCGCCGCCGAAAACGTTAAGCTTCAGAAGCTGCTGGGTAATGGTACTGGCACCTTCTGAAAAGTCTCCGGAGGTAATACCTACGAAGAAGGCGCGGACAATACCCTTCGGGTCGATACCGTTATGTTCCCAGAAACGCTCATCCTCCAGGGCAATGAATGCATTCTGGAGAACTTCAGGAATTTCATCAATGCTTTTCTGGATTCGGTTGGTTTCCGGTTGGTAAAGCTGGGTCAGAAGGTTACCGTCACGGTCGTAAATAAAAGATTTATAACCCTGAGGAACAACATCTTCCACGGTGATCTCAGGGGCGCTGTCAAGAACTCCCCGCATTCCTCCGATACCGGCGGCGATCCCCATGACGCCAACGGTAATCAGAAGGAAAATAAAGATCCGGAATATATTAAAACTGACTTTATGCTTTGCTTTTTGAATATCGGAATGTATATGTTTCTCTTTTTTCTGAGTTCCGTGTTTACTGTAGTCCATAAAAAAATAGCCTCCTTTACAAGTGTACATTATAGCAAATATGTGCAGTGAAAGCAAAGAAAATTTTGAAATACTGCCGATTTAATGTTACAATAAGAAATATTTTATGAAATTTATCGAAAGGATTATAGTGGAATGAGCGGATACAAAATTGTTTACAGGGGCGGTGAGGGAGAAATTACCGAAAAAAAATCCCGTTTTATAGCTACAGTATGCCCGGTAAATTCAGAAGAAGACGCGGTATTTTTTATTGAGGGGATAAAAAAGAAATATTGGGATGCGCGGCATAACTGCCATGCCTTTGTGATTGGTGAAAGAAATGAGATTTCACGGTGCAGCGATGACGGAGAGCCGGCAGGAACGGCGGGCAAGCCCATGCTGGATGTTCTTTTGGGCGCACAGCTGCATAATGTCTGTGTGGTGGTTACCCGTTACTTTGGAGGCACCCTGCTCGGGACCGGCGGACTGGTGAGGGCCTACAGCGGAGCCGTTCAGGAGGGGCTGAAAAACAGTCTGATTATTGAAAAGATTTTAAACATCCGGATGAAAATTTATACAGATTATAATGGCATCGGAAAAATTCAGTATATTCTTGGAAAAAGTCCGGCAACGACAGTAAACAGTGCGTATACGGACCGGGTCTGTGTGGAAATCCTCATAGATAAGGCCCTTTCAGAGGCGCTGATGAAAGAGATTAGGGAGGCCACCAGCGGCAAAGCGGTGATGGAAATCATGGAAGAATGTTACTGTGGTCTGGCAGAAGGGGAAATTATTGTATTTTAATACATTTTATCCGGGAAATACTTGCATTTCACACAGTATTCATTGTATACTGTAGGGTGTTGAATATTTATAAGTATATCAGGAGGAGAAAATAATGAAAAAAATTGTAAGTCTCGTATGCGTTGCGGCACTGGCTGTATCCATGCTGGCAGGATGTTCCAGTAAAGAAGAAACAAAGGCAGCGGAAACAAAAGCAGAAACAACAACAGAATCCGCCGGAGAAACAACGGCAGCCAAGGATTCCGGAAAATTGATTATGGCCACAGAAGCCGGATTTGCACCGTATGAATATACAGAAGACGGACAGACGGTTATCGGTGTCGATGTGGATATTGCCAACGAAATCGCAAAAGCGATGGGTAAAGAGCTTGAAATTCAGAACATGACCTTTGACGGCGCTTTATTGGCTGTACAGCAGGGCGCTGCAGACTTTGCGGCAGCAGGTATTTCTGTAACACCGGATCGTCAGGAAGTTATGGATTTCACTATTGAATATGCATCTTCCAAACAGGTGGTTGTTGTTAAAAAAGATGCAGGAAAGATTACAGCTCCGGAAGATGTTAAAGAAGGTACAATCGTTGGTGTTCAGATGGGAACTACCGGGGACTTCTACTGTACAGACGATTTGAGCTGTGAGGTAAAACAGTTTAATAAATATGCAGAAGCAGCTATGGAGCTTAAAAACGATAAACTGGATTGTATCGTTATGGATTCCCTGCCTGCAGAACAGCTTGTTGCAGCAAATGAGGATCTGGAAATTCTTGAAGGTGAACTTTTCACTGACAAATATGCGATTGCTGTAAAGAAAGGCAATACAGAACTGCTTGACCAGATGAATGAAGTCTTACAGACACTGGTTGATGAAGGAAAGATTGATGAATTTACGATCAATCATACGACAAAATAATTTTGCGAAGGAAGAATCGCAGATGGAGGTAACGGCGTGAGTGACTGGTTAACGTCAATATGGAAAGATTTTGAGACGGCATTTCTCGTAAGCAACCGGTATGTTGCTTACCTGGATGGTTTCAAAACCACCCTGATTATATCATTTTTTGCAGTGCTTCTCGGTGTTGTTGCCGGATTGATTCTGGCCATCATCAAGTACACGGCAAATCATATGGAAAAAAATATTATATTAACAGTGCTTAACTGGATAGCCAATATTTATATTGCGATTATCCGGGGTACGCCGGTATATGTTCAGCTGTTGATTATTTATTTTATTATTTTTGCAAAAATGGATACATCGCCATTGGTTGCAGCCGTCATATGCTTTGGGATTAATTCCAGCGCCTATGTGGCAGAGATTATCCGTGCGGGTATCGAAGCCGTGGATGCCGGCCAGATGGAAGCCGGACGTTCCCTGGGGCTTGGATGGACACAGACGATGGTGAGCATCATTATGCCCCAGGCAATTAAAAATATTCTGCCTGCATTGGGCAATGAGTTTATTGTTTTGATTAAGGAAACAGCCATTGTGGGTACAATCGCAGTCCGTGATGTGACGAAGGCAGCTCAGAATGTCGGTGCAATTACCTATAATTATCTGCCGCCGCTTTTGATTACAGCAGCTATGTATCTGGTCGTTGTCCTGATTCTGACAAAACTGCTGGGTATGTTTGAAAGGAGGCTGGCACAGAGTGATCGACGTTAAAGATCTGAATAAAAAATTCGGTGAAAATCATGTGCTTAAAGATATTAATGAGCATATTGAAAAGGGCGAAAAAGTCGTTATCGTCGGTCCGTCCGGTTCGGGAAAGAGTACTTTTTTACGATGTCTGAACCTGATGGAAAAACCGACCTCGGGTCATATCGTGGTTGAAGGTCGGGACATTACCATGGCGAAGTCCAGAGAAGTGAACCAGATTCGTCAGAAGATGGGCATGGTGTTCCAGCACTTTAATCTGTTTCCGCACCTGACAATTATTGATAATATCACGTTGGCTCCGGTAAAATTAAATCTGATGACAAAGGAAGAGGCCCGGTTAAAGGCGGTCGAACTGTTAAAGAGAGTCGGACTGGAAGATAAGGCCAATGCCTATCCGGCACAGCTTTCCGGCGGTCAGAAGCAGCGAATTGCCATTGTGCGGAGTCTGGCCATGAATCCGGAAGTGATGTTATTTGATGAACCGACATCGGCTCTGGATCCGGAAATGGTCGGCGAAGTACTGGATTTGATGAAGCAGCTTGCGGATGAAGGAATGACGATGATCGTTGTGACTCATGAGATGGGATTTGCAAGAGAAGTGGCATCCAGAGTGATGTTTATGGCGGATGGCCATGTTCTGGAGCAGAATACACCGGAAGAATTTTTTGAAAATCCTCAGAACGACCGACTGAAGGATTTTCTCGGAAAAATTTTATAAACTGAAAAACCGCTGTAAAGGGACCGGGATTTCCGTCGCTTTACAGCGGTTTTTTAATTCATGGCAGATTTCTTAAGCAAACATCTTTAAAATACTGGCTTTTGAAACAGCGCCGATGGTTTTGTTTATCATCTTTCCGTCTTTCATAGCGACGAGGGTCGGAACGCTCATAACCTGGAAAGTTCTGGCAAGATCCATATTTTTATCCACATCCAGTTTGCATACTTTGATTTCAGGATGTTCATTGGCGATTTCATCGACCACCGGAGAAACCATTTTGCATGGTCCGCACCATGTTGCAAAGAAATCAATAAGTACGGGTTTATCGGATTCAATAACTTCCTTCTGGTAATTTTCCTGTGTCAGTTCAATAACAGACATCGTCAACACTCCTTTCATGTCTGATTAATTTTCCCGTAAATAAAGTTTTTATACTCAGCGGGATATCCATTAGCATCATACCATAATTTATCTTTAAATGGCAATCAAAAAATTAATCGAAGCTGGTCATTGAAAATCCATGCTAAATATTTTATAGTAGTAAGAAAAGAAAATGAGGACGGATGAAATATGCTTCAAATAAAGAATATATATAAGGAATACCGGACCGGAAGCCTGGTACAGAAGGCGCTGGATAATGTCAGCCTGAATCTTCGGGATAATGAGTTTGTTGCGATTCTGGGACCTAGCGGTTCAGGGAAGACGACCCTCCTGAACATCATTGGGGGACTGGACCGGTATGATGACGGGGATTTGATCATTAACGGTATTTCTACAAAACGGTATAAGGACAGGGACTGGGATTCCTATCGGAATCATACGATTGGCTTTGTATTCCAAAGCTATAATCTGATTCCCCATCAGACGGTTCTGGCGAATGTGGAGCTGGCGCTGACCATTTCCGGGATTGGCAAAGCAGAGCGCACACAGCGCGCGATGGAGGCATTGAAACAGGTGGGGCTGGAAGAGCAGGTGCATAAAAAACCAAATCAGATGTCCGGCGGCCAGATGCAGCGTGTGGCCATTGCCCGGGCGCTGGTGAATAATCCGGATATCCTTCTGGCCGACGAACCGACAGGAGCCCTGGACAGTGATACCAGCGTACAGGTGATGGAACTGCTGAAGGAGGTCGCGAAGGACCGGCTGGTTGTTATGGTGACCCATAACCCGGAGCTGGCAGAAGCATATGCGACCCGGATTGTGAATCTGAGAGACGGAAAGATTTTATCGGACAGCGATGTTCTGGATATCGATGAAACCGGGCTGGAAGAACCGGAGCACAGAAATATGGGGAAATCCTCCATGTCCTTTCTGACGGCGCTGGCATTGAGCTTTAATAACCTGCGGACTAAAAAGGCCCGGACATTACTGACCTCTTTTGCCGGGTCCATCGGAATTATCGGCATTGCATTAATTTTATCCCTTTCCACGGGGGTAAACGATTATATTAAAAATGTGGAGGAGGATACCTTGTCTGAGTATCCGCTGCAGATTCAGAGTACGGGCTTTGATATGACTTCTATGCTGGTCGGTGATCAGGGAATGGAAGCAGCGGGGGAGACGAAGAACGGGGATATCCAGGTTATTCAGATGGTCACCAATATGTTCTCAACCATGGATTCCAATGATCTGGGGGCGCTGAAGGCCTATCTTGATGAGGGAAACAGCGGCATTGAAGCCTATACGAATGCGGTGGAGTATTCCTATGGGGTGGAACCTCAGATTTTCCGCCAGGAAAAGGACGGTGTGCGTCAGGTTCATCCGGATGAATCCTTTGATGCGCTGGGACTGGGTTCTTCTGCCGGCTCCAACAGCATGATGTCCATGATGATGAGTACCAATGTTTTTTATGAAATGCCGGAAAATCCGGTACTGTATGAAAAGCAGTATGAGGTCAAGGCGGGACGGTGGCCGGAAAAATACAATGAATGTGTTCTTGTGCTGACATCCGGCGGAGGTATCAGCGATTTTATGCTGTATACGCTGGGACTGCGGGATTCCATGGAGCTGGATGAAATGATACAGCAATTTATTGACGAGGAGAGCATTGATGTTGTTAAAGCGTCATCGGAGTATTCCTATGAGGACATTTTGGGGATTTCCTTTAAACTTGTCAGCAGCTCGGATTATTATGTCTATGACGAGTCTTATAAAGTTTGGAAAGATAAATCCGAAGACAGGGAATATATGAAGAATCTGGTCGCCGGCGGAGAGGATATACAGATTGTGGGGATTGTGCAGCCGGCAGAAGGAGCCAGTGCGTCCGCTTTGTCTCCGGGGATTGGTTATCCGAAATCACTGACCAGGCATGTGGTCGGGATGGCGGAAGAAAGCGATATTGTAAAAGCGCAGATGGGAGATACTTCCCTCAATATATTTACCAATGAACCGTTTGGGACCCAGAACAGCGATTTTAAGTCGGATGCCCTCTTTACGGTGGATGAACAGAAGCTTCAGGATGCCTTTGCTTTTGACGAGAGCGCTCTTTCCTCAGGGATGAACGGCAATTTATTTGATGCCTTTGCTTCGGCGGGCGGCAATCTGAATCTTTCCGGGATGATTGATCTTTCCAATATTTCGGTAGATTTGCCGGAGCTGCCTCAAATAAGTATGTCGGATCTCATGGAGAACATCCATCTGACGGTTTCTTCAGAAAAACTGATGGCTTTTACAGCCAGCATCATGGAAGGGTATCAGGCTTATGCCGCAGCCCATCCGGAGGCGGATTATTCGAATCTTCATAATGATTTTCTGGCTTATCTGGGAACGGAAGAAGCAAAGCAGATTTTTAAAGATCATATCCAGGCAATTATCCAGGGGAGCGGAGAAGTTGCCATATCGGTGGAGACACTGAAAGGGCTGGTCAGCGATATCATGGCCGGATATCAGCAATTTGCGGCGGAGAAAGGCTATACGGACAGCAGTCAGTTTGATGTGTATTTTGCAGAATATATGCAGACATCACAGGCCCAGGGCATTTTGCAGCAGTATGCGGATATGCTTTTCGGAGAGATCGGGAATGTGACGGTGACACCGGAGCAGATGAGCGCTCTGGCCGCGGATATTGCAGCGGGGTATCAGCAGTATGCATCGCTGAACGGCTTGCCCGATCCGGGAAAAATGGGAGAGCATTTTCTGAATTATCTGGGAACAGAAGATGGCCGGCAGCGGATCAGCGCCGGGCTGGAAACCATGGTAGACATGGCAGAGCTGGAAGGACAGATATCGGCGCCGATTCAGGCCTATATGCAGACGGTGATGGCATCCTATGGCGAGGCTCTCGGAGCGGAGCTGGAAAACCAGATGACAAAGGTGATGCAGCAGGTCACAGGCCAGCTGGCATCCGGAATGGAAACAGCCATGGCTCAGGCGATGGTTCAGATCGGTTCCAGTTTGCAGAATGCCATGCAGATCGATACCCAGTCATTTACGGAAGCCTTTCAAATGAACATGGACGGCGAGGAATTGATGGAGCTGATGATGTCCATGAATACTTCGAAAACGGCAACCTATGAAAGTAATTTAAAAAATCTGGGCTATGTAGATTTTGATATTCCAAATGGAATCAATATTTATCCAAAGGACTTTGTGAGCAAAGAGGGTGTTGTAAAAATTCTTGATGATTACAACAGCCGGATGGAACAGGAAGGCAAGGATGAGCAGGTCATTACTTATACGGATGTGGTCGGCACACTGATGTCTTCGGTCACCGATATTATTGATGTTATCAGTTATGTGC
>DBGCEW010000131.1:0-11791 GCA_048357495.1 Frisingicoccus sp. | reverse complement strand
GAGCTTGTTGTTGCGAAATCTACCCCTGGACGCAGAAAAACGGCGTGACCATTGCGGTCACACCGTTCTCTGCCCCTCGCAATGCTAAATAGTACCTTATCACTATTAAGCCTTGATTTTCCGGGCTTTTTGAACCATTTTGATACGGTTTGAACAGCTGATTATCTCTTGCTGAACTGCGGTGCGCGACGTGCAGCCTTGAGACCGTACTTTTTACGTTCTTTCATACGTGGGTCACGTGTTAAGAATCCAGCTTTCTTAAGAACTGGTCTGTAATCGTCGTCAGCTTTTAATAAAGCTCTGGAGATACCGTGACGGATAGCACCGGCCTGGCCTGTGAATCCACCGCCATGAACGTTAACGATCACGTCAAATTTATCTTCTGTATTTGTAGCAGCTAATGGCTGTCTTACGATAACTTTTAATGTTTCAAGTCCTAAATAGTTATCAATATCTCTTTTATTGATGGTGATATTACCTGTTCCAGGTACAAGATATACTCTGGCGATACTTTTCTTTCTTCTTCCTGTTCCGTAATATTTTACACTAGACATATTTTTCTCTCCTTCCGATATTATTAGTATTTAATTTCTAATACTTCTGGTTTCTGTGCAGCATGATCATGCTCTGGGCCAGCGTATACATGAAGCTTTGTAAGCATCTGTCTTCCAAGTGGTCCCTTTGGAAGCATACCTTTAACTGCAAATTTAATAACATCTTCAGGTTTTTTAGCCAATAACTCTTTTAATGTTGTTTCTTTCATACCACCAACATAATCCGAATGTCTGTAGTAGATTTTCTGGTCTAACTTTTTACCTGTTACTTTGATTTTTTCAGCATTGATAACGATTACATAATCGCCTGTATCCATGCTTGGTGTATATGTTGGTTTATTTTTTCCTCTTAAAATGCTTGCAATTTCAGATGATAAACGTCCTAATGTATGATCTGCAGCATCAACGACATACCATTTTCTTTCGATTGTTGCTGGACTAGCCATGTAACTTTTCATGGTTGGAACCTCCTTAATGTACTAAAAACAATGTATATTTTCACAAATGCTACTTACCGGGGCTTTGGATTTCGCATTTTTAGACATATCGTCACAATTAATTATTATATGGCAAAGCCATACCTCTGTCAAGTAGTTTTATTCCAAATATTCAATATTTACAAGGGTTAAGCCCTGAGGCGGGGCTGTTGGACCGACAACATATCTTTCCTCGGTCTGAAGGCTTCTTTGTATATCCTCCGCCGTCTTTTTATGAAACCCGACCTTTAGAAGGCTTCCCACAATAATCCGTACCATATTATACAAAAATCCATCCCCCGTAATCCGGAGATAGATCATATCGCCCTCTTTTTTCAGACTCAGATCCGTAATTGTCCGCACAGTATTCGGAACCGTTGTCTTCATCGAACAGAAATTATGGAAATCATGGGTACCCACAAGCGCTTTTCCTGCCTCACCCATCGCATCTATATCCAGAAACTGAGGGACGAAGTAACTCGTAAGTCTTTCATTGGGCAGTGGAACCCTCCGGTTTAAAATCCGATATTCATAGGTCTTTAAGGTATTTTGATACCTTGGATGGAAATCCGGGGCCACTTCCTCCGCAGCCTGAATCACAATATCCTTTGGAAGTCTCTGATTCAGAGCCGGAACAAACCGCTCTGCAGGCCAGATTTTTGAAGTATCGAAAACAGCAACCTGTCCCAGGGCATGAACCCCGGAATCGGTACGGCTTGCACCGGTAAGTAAAACTTTTTCTCCGGTCAGTTCCTCAATATGTTTCTGAAGCATCTCCTGTACCGACATTCCATTGGGCTGAACCTGCCAGCCACAGTAATTCGTCCCGTCATAGGCAAGCACCAGCTTGATTCTGCGAAGTTCTCCCATCTCCCGGCTCCTTCCCCATAGATTACAGCCACACTTTCACTGCAATCCAGATTAAAACATAAATCAATATAACTCCGTAGCCCAGGTAATCCCGTTTCTGGTAAACCAGGGGTTTCATTTTTGTCCGTCCCGCACCGCCATGATAACAACGGGCTTCCATCGCCATTGCCAAATCATTGGCACGACGGATGGCCGATATAAACAGCGGTACAAGGATTGGTATCAGACTTTTCATCCTGCGGATCAGATTGCCGCTTTCAAAATCTGCGCACCGGGCCTGCTGAGCCTTCATAATCTTGTCTGTCTCCTCCAGCAGGATCGGAATAAACCGCAATGCGATGGACATGGTCATCGCCAGTTCGTGTACCGGAAAATGAATCTTTTTCAACGGGCTCAACGCCTTTTCCAGACCATCCGTTAAATGGTTGGGTGTCGTTGTCAGCGTCATGATCGTTGAACCGATGATCAGATACATCAGCCGAATCGCTGTTTTCCCCGCCAGATAAAGGCCTTCCCAGGTAATTTTAAAAATGCCGAATCGGACAATTTCCTCTCCCGGGGTCAGAAATACGTTCAAAAGAATTGTAAAAATCATCAGAATAAAGATGGCTTTCAATCCTTTAAGCATATATTTTAAAGGCACCCTGGATACCCATATAACCGCTCCGAGAGCCGCCGTTGCCAGGCCTAAGCCGACAATATCCCCGACAAAAAATACCGTCACGATAAATACCAGTGTTCCCAGCAGTTTCACTCTCGGATCCAGCCGGTGAATCACGGAATGGGCCGGATAGTATTGTCCAATTGTAATATCTCTAATCATTTTTCTGCCTCCAGGCAATGTAAAATCGCTGTTTTTGCTTCATCCACAGTGGTGGCATCCATCGGCATGTCCGGAAAAATCTCATGCAGCCGATGCATAAGATAGGTTACCTGGGGCGCTGCCAGTCCCACCGATTCCAATTCATCATAACGCTCAAAAACTTCTTTCGGAGTGCCATCCATAAAAATTTCCCCGCGGTTCATTACGATAATCCGTTCCACATACTTCGCCACGTCTTCCATACTGTGGGACACAAGAAGAACTGTAATCCCCATTTTTTTATGCAGTTCCGAAATCTGATCCAGGATATCATTCCGTCCTTTGGGATCCAATCCCGCTGTTGGTTCATCCAAAATCAGAACATCCGGTTTCATCGCCAGCACGCCGGCAATCGCTACCCGCCGCTTTTGGCCGCCGGAAAGCTCAAAAGGTGATTTGTCGTAATCCTTTTCCGACATTCCTACCATAGCCAGAGCCTCTTTCGCCCTTTCTTCCGCCGCCGCATCATCCAGTCCGAGATTTTTAGGACCGTAGCATACATCCTTTAAGACGGTCATTTCAAAAAGCTGATGCTCCGGATACTGAAATACAAGGCCTACATGGCTTCGAAGCTCCGTCATCCGGTAATTTTCATCATAGATATCCTGATTATTATAATATATTTTTCCATCGGTGGCTTTGATCAGTCCATTTAAATGCTGGATAAAAGTTGACTTTCCCGAACCGGTATGACCGATCAGACCGATAAACTGTCCGTCAGTAATTTCCAGGCTGATATCCTTCAGTGCCTGTTTCCGAAAGGCATTATCCGGACTATATATATAATTTACATGTTCCAATCGAATTCCCATAATATCACCTGTCCTTATAGCCTTCCAGGGCTTCCGTCAGTTCATCAATCGTCAATACCCCGTCCGGCAGATCGATGCCGGCTTTTTTCAGTTCATGGGCCACCTCTGTCACCTGTGGTACATCCAGCCGTAGGCTGTTCAATACTTCAACCTGAGTAAAAACTTCCCGGGGTGTTCCAGCCAGAACGATCTTCCCATCATCCATCACATAAACCTTATCTGCATGAACCACCTCGTCCATATAATGGGTAATCAGTATGACCGTCACCTTCTTTTCCCGGTTCAGTTCCCGGATCGTCTCAATAACTTCCTTCCGCCCATTGGGGTCCAGCATGGCGGTTGGTTCATCCAGAACAATACATTCCGGCTCCATCGCCATGACCCCGGCAATCGCTACCCGCTGTTTCTGGCCGCCGGAAAGTTTATTCGGTGAATGCTGGCTGTATTCCAGCATCCCTACCGATTTCAGGCTCTGATTCACTCTACGCCAGATATCCTTTGTCGGAACGCCAATATTCTCAGGACCAAAGCCTACATCCTCATCCACAAGACTGGCAATAATCTGGTTATCCGGATTCTGAAACACCATCCCCGCCGACTGGCGGATTTTCCAGACATTGGCCGGATCCTTTGTATCCATATCCTTTACCCAGAGGGTACCTCCCGTAGGGACAAGAAGCGCATTGATTTGTTTGGCCAGTGTAGACTTTCCTGAACCATTATGACCGAGAATCGCAATAAACTGCCCGGCTTCCACATCCAGGTCAACACCCGCTACGGCGTGAATGACATTTTCCACTTCATCCTGTTCATTTTTGCTCACATAATCATAAAACAATTTTGCGGCTTTTATAATGCCCATACCTATTCCTTTCCGCGTAGATTCTAAAAAACACAGGTGGAATTCACCTGTGTTTTTCAATTTCTATTCAACTCAACGTCTTTTGAATTAAATTAATTCAATAAGTACTTCCATTGCAGCATCGCCTTTACGCTGACCGATTTTAACGATACGTGTGTATCCGCCGTTACGGTCTGCATATTTTGGAGCGATTTCTGTGAAAAGTTTATCAACTAAATCAACTTTTTTTGTTGCAGCTTTTCTTCCGGCAGTTTCCTGCGGAACTTCTGTTACAGTGTAAAGCACTTTTAACATCTGTCTTCTGGCATGTAAACGAGATGGATTGTCTTTTTTGATTGTTTTTTCAACAGTATCAAATACAACTTTTCCGTCCTCTTTTACTCTTTTACCATCTTTATCTTTACGTGCAACCTTAGCCTGTACAGTTACTGTTTCATAGTTATCTTTTTCTTTAACAGCAAGAGCAATCAGACCTTCGGTGATTCTGCGAATCTCTTTAGCTTTAGCTTCAGTAGTACGGATTTTGCCGTTGTTAAGCAGGGCTGTAACCTGATTTCTGAGTAAAGCTTTTCTCTGATTGGAAGTTCTTCCAAGTTTTCTATAGCCAGCCATGATGTAGCCTCCTCCTTATATTTTCTATAAACAGCGATTATTCATCGCTCGGATTTAACTGAAGGCCCAGTTCTTTCAGCTTGGCAAGAACTTCTTCCAAAGATTTACGTCCAAGATTACGAACCTTCATCATATCCTCTGCAGTTCTGTTCGTCAGTTCCTCAACGGTATTAATGCCTGCTCTTTTCAGACAGTTGTAAGAACGAACAGATAACTCTAATTCATCAATATTCATTTCGAGAACTTTTTCTTTTTCATTATCTTCTTTTTCCACCATAACTTCAGCAGTTTTGGCATTTTCAGAAAGATCAATGAAAAGATTTAAATGTTCACTTAAAACTTTTGCAGCCAGACTGACAGCCTCATCCGGACCTAATGTACCGTTGGTAAATACATCCAGTGTCAGCTTATCAAAGTCGGTAATCTGACCAACACGGGTATTTTCTACAGTCATATTTACTCTCTCTACCGGAGTATAAATAGAATCCACAGGAATTACACCGATTGGCAGATCATCGTTTTTATTTTTATCGGAGCTTACATAACCACGGCCTTTCGTAATGGTTAACTCCATATATAACTTACAGTCTGTACCGCCGCTTAATGTGGCAATGACCTGGTCTTTATTTAAAATTTCAACATCCGGGTCTACCTGAATATCTGCTGCCGTCACAACACCTTCGCCTTCATACTCAATATAAGCTGTTTTAGGTTCCGATGAAGTGCTTGTATTCTTAATTGCAAGACTCTTGATATTCATAATAATTTCAGTAACATCTTCCTTTACGCCAGGAATCGCACTGAATTCATGAACTACGCCGTCAATTTTTACCTGGCTTACTGCTGCACCAGGCAATGAAGAAAGCATGATTCTTCTCAGGGAATTACCCAAAGTAATTCCATATCCTCTTTCCAGAGGTTCTACGACAAAACGTCCATATTTATTATCTTCGGAAATCTCTGCAATCTCAATTTTCGGTTTTTCAAAATCAAACACTATATTAGCCCTCCTTTATTGGGTTAGGTTTCTTTGAGGGTAACAGTTCAGCCGTTAATAGCTATTATTTAGAATACAATTCGACGATAAGCATTTCATTTACAGGAACATCAATCTGTTCTCTGGTTGGAAGCGCTTTTACTGTACCGGAAAGATTTTCCTGATCTGCTTCAAGCCATTCCGGAACAATTCTTGCACCTGTCACCTCTAAAATATCTTTATATCTCTGAGAACCTTTGGACTTTTCTCTGATTTCAATAACATCACCAGCTTTGATCTGATAAGATGGGATGTTTACACGTTTTCCGTTAACAAGAACGTGTTTATGTCCAACAATCTGTCTTGCTTCTTTACGTGTTCTTGCAAAGCCAAGACGGAAAATAACGTTATCCAGTCTGCTTTCAAGTAACACCATCAGGTTTTCACCGGATGTACCTCTCATCTTACTTGCTTTTGCAAAGTAGTTTCTGAAAGGTTTTTCAAGAACTCCATAGATAAATTTAGCTTTCTGTTTTTCAGTAAGCTGCTGTCCATATTCACTCTTTTTTCTATTTCCTCTAATAGACTGTCTATTAGATTTTTTATCAACACCCAGATAAATTGGGTCGAGACCAAGACTTCTACATCTCTTTAAAACTGGAACCATATCTCTAGCCATCTCTAAATTAACCTCCTATTAGACTCTTCTTCTTTTTGGTGGGCGACATCCGTTATGAGGAACTGGTGTCACGTCTCTGATGCTGGTAACTTCAATACCACATGCCTGAAGCGCACGGATTGCTGCTTCACGACCTGAACCCGGTCCTTTTACCATAACTTCTACAGATTTTAATCCATAGATCGATGCTGCTTTTGCTGCAGTTTCAGCTGCCATCTGAGCAGCATATGGTGTGGACTTTCTGGATCCTCTGAATCCCAGTCCTCCTGCACTTGCCCATGAAAGAGCGTTTCCTTCGGAATCTGTTAATGTAACAATTGTATTATTAAAAGATGACTGAATATGTGCCTGTCCACGTTCAACGTTTTTCTTAACACGTCTTTTAGTCACTTTTTTGGTAACTTTCTTAGCCATTGAACCAAACCTCCTATTAGATTACTATTACTTCTTCTTATTTGCTACTGTTCTCTTAGGACCTTTACGGGTTCTAGCATTAGTTTTTGTCTTCTGACCACGAACTGGAAGTCCTTTTCTATGACGGATACCTCTGTAACATCCGATTTCCTGTAATCTCTTAATATTCATAGCGATTTCACGACGTAAATCACCTTCAACAGTCTGAGTTTCATTTACGACAGCATTAATTCTTGCTACCTCTTCATCTGTTAAATCTCTTACACGTGTATCTGGATTAACATTAGCTTCTTTAAGGATACGATTTGAACTTACTCTACCGATTCCGTAGACATAAGTAAGGCCGATTTCGACACGCTTTTCTCTTGGTAAATCTACACCACTGATACGAGCCATGTAATTACACCTCCACTGGTTCTTTCTTAATTATATTATCAATATTTTCACTGGTTGCCATGTCTCCCTGACTAAAAAACATGGCAATAAGCAGGCTCAGGCCCTGCACTTTTTAAAATTATATTTATTTTTAATAGCGATTACAACACACCCTGGTGTTTCATCGCTGCAGCCGCATACTCGTTTCTGACTCCTGAGGTCAGAAAAAATCGTTTTTACACAACAAAACGCAAGCCTAATATGGATTAGCCCTGTCTCTGTTTGTGCTTAGGATTTTCACAGATTACTCTAATACTGCCTTTTCTTTTAATGACTTTGCATTTTTCACAGATAGGCTTTACTGATGATCTTACCTTCATTAGAAATCTCTCCTTTCAAAACGTTCACGAACAATTATAGCATCCCACAATATGACACGTCAAGTAATTTTTTACTTGTCTCTCCAAATTATTCTTCCTTTTGTCAAATCGTACGGAGATAATTCAATTGTCACTTTATCCCCTGGTAAAATACGAATAAAGTTCATACGAAGCTTTCCACTGATGTGGGCTAAAACCCGATGTCCGTTTTCCAGTTCTACCTGAAACATCGCATTCGGCAGCTTCTCAATAACAGTTCCTTCGACTTCAATAACATCTGCTTTTGACATATTAACCTCCTATTACCTTCCATTTCTCTTCAAAAAGCTGAATGGCTCTGCAAATATCTTCATTATCTAATGGGTATCCATTTTCTAATTTGGTATGGATTCCTTCGTCTATGTAATTCATCCGGCGTACATGACAAATATTTTTCTTTTTTGGCTTTTCGGCCGTTTTCCGACAGCCGTCTGCAAGAAATAACATTTCCTCCTGTATGTCCAGAATCACATATAACTTTCCACGGTCATGTCCGGCATCCGACAATGCCATCTGACCCGGACGGAACCGATTTATATCTCTCTTTTTCGCCATTACTTACCCTCTATCTCATAGACACTTACTTTAACGTCAAAATCTCACAACCATCTTTTGTAACTAAAACAGTATTTTCGTAGTGAGCGGATAATTTTCCGTCTGCTGTAACAACCGTCCAGTCGTCATCCAGCCATTCGACATCGTAAACACCCTGATTAATCATCGGTTCAATCGCGAGAGTCATACCTGCCTGAAGCTTCAGGCCACGGCCCTTTGGTTTGAAATTCGGTATCTGTGGGTCTTCATGCAGCTGTGTGCCAATTCCGTGTCCGACCAAATCCCGGACAATGGAATAACCAAAGCCCTCTGCATAATCCTGGATTGCCCTGGAAATCTCATAGAGATGATTTCCTTCTTTGGCAAATTTTATACCTTCAAAGAAACTCTGTTTTGTTACATCGATAAGTCTCTGTGCTTCTGCGGAAATTTCACCAACGCCCCATGTTCTTGCTGCATCGGAGTGGTATCCTTTGTAGATCAGTCCGCAATCCAGACTGATAATATCCCCTTCCTGAAGAATACGTTCTTTTGAAGGAATTCCGTGAACAACTTCATCATTGATTGAAGTACATACGGATGCCGGATATCCATTGTAATTCAGAAAATTCGGAGTACATCCATAATCCCGAATAATGGTTTCTCCCAGATGGTCAATATCCCATGTGGACATCCCCGGTTTAATTTCTTTGTGAAGTTCCTCATGCATCATCGCCAGAAGCCTTCCGGCTTCCCGCATCAATTCAATTTCATGCTCTGACTTAATTGTAACTGACATAATTATACTCCTAAAATTTTGCGAATATCACTAAAGACTTCATCCATTGTCTGAGTACCATCAATTGTATGCATGATATCTCTTTCATCATAATACTGAATCAATGGTTTTGTCTGTTCATGATATACGTTCAGACGATTTTTTACCGTTTCCGGTTTATCATCATCTCTAAGGATCAGCTCTTCTCCGCAAACGTCGCAGACACCTTCTTTTTTTGTAGGGTTAAACTCTACATGATAAGTTGCTCCACATCCAACACATGCTCTGCGGCCAGCCATCCTATGAATTATATTTTCATCTGGAACATCGATATTTAACGCGTATTCCATCTTTTGTTCGATAGCATCCAGGGCACTGGTCAACGCTTCTGCCTGTGGAATTGTCCGAGGGAAGCCGTCCAGAATAAACCCTTTGGTACAGTCATCTTGTTGAATTCGATCAACAACGAGGTCACAGACTAATTCATCCGGAACAAGATCCCCTGCATCCATGTAGGTTTTCGCTTTTTTTCCAAGCTCTGTTCCCTGTTTGATATTAGCTCTGAAAATATCTCCAGTTGATATATGTGGAATATTGCACAGATCGGCAATTTTCTTTGCCTGGGTGCCTTTACCGGCGCCAGGAGCGCCCAACATAATTATTTTCATAAATAATTATCCTCCAATCATATGTCCAACAACTTCTGATGATTCATAATATATTTTCAATATATTTTACAGGGGACACGGCTGTGTCCCCGTATCTCAGACATGTTAGTCATTTAAAAATCCTTTGTAATGTCTTACGAGCATCAAGGACTCAATCTGTTTTAATGTTTCCAGTACAACACCAACGATAATAATCAGAGATGTTCCACCGAAGGATACATTAACGCCAAATACTCCCGCACAGAAAATCGGAATAATGGCAATAATAATTAATCCTACCGCACCAATAAAAATGATGTTGCTCAGAATCTTATTCAAATAATCTGAGGTAGGTTTTCCGGGACGGATTCCCGGAATAAAGCCGCCCTGCTTTTTCATATTATCCGCAACTTCCAGCGGATTGAAAGTAATGGATGTATAAAAATAAGCAAAAAAGACAACTAAAAGAATATAAATCAGTAAACCAATCGAATATACTGGCTGAGAAATCTTACACCAGTTGGAGCTGTTCAGGGTTGCCAGAATATGCCCCGGAATTCCCCCCGGAGTTTTACCGAGGAAACCGGCAATCATTCCCGGAAGAGACATAATCGATGAAGCAAAGATAATCGGAATAACACCGGCCGTATTCACCTTTAACGGAATACTTGAAGTGCTGCCGCCAACCAGCTTACGCCCAACAACTTTCTTGGAATACTGCACAGGAATACGGCGTTCACCGTCCTGTAAATAAATGACAAAGATAACAATAAATAAAATTACTGCCAGAATAATAATCCCTGCAAGTCCCGCTTTAACAATATTTTTTCCACTCATGAATTTATCATATAAAATTTTAAAATCATTCGGAATGGTAGAAATAATATTAATTAACAGGATCACGGAAATACCATTTCCAACACCTTTGTCTGTAATCTGCTCACCCAGCCACATAACGAGGCATGAGCCAGCAACCAGCGCTGCTGTAACCATAACAATGTCCAGTGCATTATTATGCATCAGACTTCCGCTTCGATAAAGACCAAAACCCATTGCAAAGCCTTCAATCAGTGCTAACACAATGGTTACATATCTTGTATATTCACGGATTTTTTTTCTTCCATCCTCGCCGTCCTTCTGCATTTCCTCTAATTTCGGAATGGCAATGGTCATCAGCTGCATGATAATGGAAGATGTAATGTATGGTGTGATATTCAGCGCAAAGATGGAAAACTGAGTGAAGGATCCACCCGTCATCGCATCAAAGAAATCAAATGCACCACTGGTCTGGGATTCAAACCAGGCCGTAAACACATCCCGGCTGACGCCTGGGATTGGAAGCTGGGCTCCCAATCTCACGACAATCAGTATAAAAAATGTGAACAAAATTCGATTTCGGATGTCTTTAATCTTGAATGCATTTTTCAAGGTTTTAAGCATCAGATCACCTCGACTGTTCCACCTAAAGCTTTAATTTTTTCTTCGGCACTTGCACTGAAAGCATTAACTTTAACGGTTAATTTCTTTGTGAGCTCGCCATTGCCAAGAATCTTCACACCATCTCTAGGATTTTTAATGATGCCTGCATCAACTAATGTTTCTACAGTTACTTCTGTATCATTTTCAAAACGATTTAAAACATCAACATTGATGGCTACGATTTCCAGAGAGTTTCTGTTTGTGAAACCTCTCTTAGGAATTCTTCTGTATAATGGCATCTGGCCACCTTCAAAGCCTGGTCTTGGTGCTCCAGAACGAGCCTTCTGACCTTTATGACCTTTACCGGCTGTTTTGCCATTTCCTGAACCGTGTCCACGGCCTCTTCTGAAATTATCGCTGTGTTTTGAACCTTCTGCAGGTCTTAATTCTGATAAATTCATACGCGCACCTCCTCACTGTCTATTAGATTTCTTCTACTTTC
>DBGCEW010000130.1:0-3685 GCA_048357495.1 Frisingicoccus sp. | reverse complement strand
AGGCTTATTATGATTATTTTATTGAAGATACCTATGAAGCGGGAATTTCCCTTCATGGAACGGAGGTCAAATCCCTGCGTATGGGGCGGTGCAGTGTAAAGGAAGCTTTTGTACGGGCGGAGAATGAGGAGCTTTTTGTTTACCAAATGAATATCAGCCCTTATGAAAAAGGAAATATTTTTAATAAAGATCCGCTGCGTCCGAGAAAGCTTTTGCTCCATAAGTACGAAATACGGAAAATTATCGGGCAGATGGCCCAAAAAGGATATACGCTGGTTCCATTGAAAGTGTATTTTAAAAACAGCCTCGTCAAAGTGGAAATTGGTCTGGCACGGGGTAAAAAGCTTTATGATAAACGGGACAGCATTGCCAAAAAGGATCAGCGCAGAGAGGCTGAAAGGGATTTTAAGGTAAAAAATCTCTATTGACATTTTTAAGGATTTTGAGTATGCTATAAAAGCATCGTTAGTTAAAACCATCAACTTTTGGGGTTGTACTGGTTTCGACGGGGGTGTGGAAGTTTGAGAAGCCATCCGCAGACTCCGGGACTGCGTAATAACCTGGAATTTAAATATAAAAGCTAACGAAAATTACGCTTTAGCTGCCTAATCGCGGCTTGTCGGTCCTGAATCACTCACCGTTCGGGGTACCGGCATCAAACAGGTGAGGCCCTCTGGTGCCAAAGCTTTGAGGTATCAGAAGATTTATGAAGCTACTGAAGTCAGAAGCCTGTCATTCGGCGTCTGACGGAGGGAATGTCCGTAGAATGACTGTGATGGGAGATGCTCGGATGGATGTGCTTTCGGACCGGGGTTCGACTCCCCGCAGCTCCACGCTGGAGAATGCCTGTAAACACTATGTTTACAGGCGTTTTTTTATGGAAAAAAATAATAATAAAAACAAATTTTACTGTGGTAAATGATAGAATATAAAGTATAAATATGGTATAATTTTTATAATTATATTATTTTTATACAATATAGTGAAAAAATCAGAATTAGAAAATATTCGGGTATAGAGGAAGGGATGAAAATGGCATATTGGGATTCTCAAAATGGCTGGATACAGTTTGTATTTGCGAATGAGCAGGACAGTTACTACCTGCCAAGCCTGATGCGGGTCAGTTTTTACAGGTATCTGCTTTACAATCTGAAAAAATCCGGTTATGAAGCAGTCTATTTTTGGGAAGAACACGAGGGAAAATACGAATTCGGTTATATGGATGAGGCATCCGCACAGCATTATGTAAAGATTCGTCCGAAAGGCTTTATCGAAAAAATCTTTAGCGGACCGTCAAATGGGGCAGCGGATACAAATGTGTGGACCTCTGTACAGACGGCGCCGGATGTGATGGAAAAATTATTTTACGGGATTGCCGGAAGCCGGAAGAAGACGGCATTGATTGTACCGATAACCGTATTTGAACGTTTTTTTTCAAATAACGGGCGGGCAAAAGAATTGCTTGAACGCAACCGGCGTCAGAATCATTCAGGAAATCTTGTGCTTCTTACGGCGTCTGTCAAAGCGGAAGAAAGTAATCGGTGTCTGACGGAAGAAAAGGGTGTTCTTCCTCGTCTTTTTGAAGAGGTGCGGCAGGCGGCGATGCCGGATGGTATTCGTCATCTTTATGAGAAGTTAAAGGATAATCTGTCGGACCGCTGTGTTTATCTGAATGAACTAGATCGGAATATGATTCGGAATATTGTTCGTAAAAACTGTGTTTTCGATGGTCAGGGGCGGATTCCGGTATCGGCGGATATGATTGAAAAAATGACAGATGTTATTGACTGGTTTTATCACTCGGAGGCATTCCGCAGAGAAACGCCAATCCATTTGCCGGAAAATCAGAAACGAGAATATCTGATCATTGATAAGAGTCTCCAAAACCAGCGGAATTGTGATGTTATGATTGACTGGATTGAACAGACAGCGGGAGCTATGTCGGCGGATGCGTTTCGTGAGTATCTGAGAAATCATTTTCTGAGAGAAAATAGCGGCTGCTATATATATACGGACAGTTTCCTGCTGCGCCAATGGGATCAGCTGCGTGTTCCGCCGGAGATGTTTCAGAATAAACCGGAGTGGCAAAGCAGTATGAGCCGGTGCCGCCGCATTTTACGCATGATGGTTTTGAGAGGTGATGAATCCATCGATAAGGTGAATTTGGAGCTGTGTATGGATCAGCTTCGAAGGAGTCTGGCGGACATGGATATAAATACCTTTGATTACGGATTAAAAGCCATGGCCTATCTTTTGGATACGTCTTATGAGCAGACCGAATCCAGAAACAGTATCTGGGATTTTTATAAAAAGATTTTTGAGTTGTCGGAAGAAATTCAGCGCCTCGATCACAAGAAGGACAATTATAATCAAAAGGTCTTAATGTACACCACAGAATGGAAGGAATTGCTGAATCGCATTGAAATCCTGAAAAAATCTGCCCGGGATATTTCAAGCAATGCGGAATTAAATATCCTGATGAAACGGGCTGTGGAATGCAAGAAGGAGATTAAAACAAACAGAAACAATTTGAGTATAAATAAATCCATGCGATTTACCTGGCGCCAGTCCATAGACACTCTGGAACAGCATATCTTAGAGATACAGAGCGGACATTCTGTGAATGTGCAGCTTGCTTTAACCCAGGCAATGGATATGCACCAGAAAGTGATACAGCAGAATATGGATGCGATGAAAGATGCAAATCGTCTGACCGAAAAAATTCCGGAGATGTTGGATATCGATGACGAACAGGTATTCACGGAACCTGCAGATTTCGAAAGATATTTTCAGGAGATGAAAGAAAAACTCGATCAGATGGATTTATTTTAAAGATGTAGAATGATGATAATGAGGGATTAAAGATGTTTTATGTAGGTATAGATTTTGGCAGTACATATACAACCGTATCCGTTTATCGTCCGGAAACGGAATCACTGGCGGCAAAAGCGCTTTCAGAGGGAGGAACCCCGTTTATCCCATCGGTGCTGGCTATATCGAAAAATCAAATCAGTATCGGTAAAGAAGCGAAGACGATGATGACGATGCCCGGACGGAGAAACAGCGTTAAAAGCTTCAGAGCCTTCAAAATGATGCTTGCAGAAGCTGATGAAAAAAGCATCCGTGCCAGAGGTTTTGATGAAGAATATACTCCGGAATATGTGACCCAGGAGTTTCTTGAAAAAGTCCTCCGGCGGATACTGGAACGGGAAAATGAAACGGTCATCGACCATCTGGTCGTTGGTGTTCCTGAAATTTGGAACAATGAAATCACGACTGTGGACGGAAGGACGCGGCTGCGGGATATATGCCGGCGTTTTCCGTTTATCCGCAGGGATGCTGACGGTAATGTCTGTGTACAGATTGTCAGTGAACCGGCTGCGGCCAGTGCTTATTTTTCTTATAATTTTAAGCAGGAAACGGGACGTAATTTTGACGGCAGACTGCTGCTGATCGATTATGGCGGGGGTACACTGGATCTGACACTGACCGATGTGGAAACACGCCCGGATAAGGCGGGCCGTGAAGGTATGGAAATCCGGGTGCTGAAACGAACCGGTGCCGGAGAAAATGAAGAAGGGCGGGTTGGACAGGCGGGGATCGCTTATATGGAAACGCTGATGGAAAATGCCATTTGTGAGGTGTTCCCGGAGATGGCGATTGAACACGATGCGGATTTTTATCA
>DBGCEW010000129.1:0-3964 GCA_048357495.1 Frisingicoccus sp. | reverse complement strand
ACATAGCCAAATCCACAGCGGCCCTCAGTCCATACCGGCCCTTTGTTGAAAGTTTCATAGAGTACCTCCAAATATATCCGAGTAAAACACTCGGATTTATGTTCATAGGATATCATTCCCAAACCGCCCTGTCAATATAATTTTAATCAAGAAGTTTTAAAAATTCATCTTCTGTAAGAATCGGAATTCCCAGCTCTCTGGCTTTCTTATTCTTTGAAGATGCCGACTCCGAATCATTATTAATCAGATAGCTGGTTTTTGAAGACACGGACCCTGCTACTTTTCCGCCTCTGGCCTCGATGACAGCCTTTACTTCATTCCGGTTTGCAAAATGATGGACACTTCCCGTAATCACAAAGGTCATATTTTCAAAAATCTTTCCTTCGTCTGAAATTTCCTCTTTTTCAAGAATGACTTCCTTCATAAGACGTTCTACCCGCTGTCTTTTTTCTCCATCTCTGAAAAACTCCTCTACATTCCGGGCAATGACCGGGCCGATCCCCTCAATGGTTCCGATTTCTTCCGCCGAAGCCTCCATCAGCCCTTCCATATTATCTTTAAAATACCGGCAAAGCAGCTTCGCATTGGATAATCCCACATTGGCTATACCGAGACTGTAAACAAACCGGGATGTCGGAATTTTTCGTGATTTTTCTACCGCCCGGATAAGATTATTGTAGGATTTTTCCCCCATCCCTTCCATTGCGATAATTTCCTCTTTATAATTTTCTAAATGAAAAATGTCCTCCAGCCGGTGAACAAAGCCTTTCTGAACAAATTTTTCCAACGTTGCCTCGGATAATCCCTCAATATTGAAAGCATCTCTGGATACAAAAAGTGACAGTCCTTTAATGTGTTTTGCCTCACAGTCCGGATTTGGACAGGTCAGAACTTTCACATCATTCTCTTTTAAGATTTTGGTCGGATGATGGCATACCGGACACGCTGCCGGAATTTCCAGAGTTCCGCTGCGGGTCAGATTTTCACTGATCTGGGGAATGATCATATTGGCCTTATACACCATCAGTTCATCCCCAAGCCCGAGGGCCAGGCTTTCCACAATGCTCACATTATGGATACTGGCTCTGGAAACTGTTGTCCCCTCCAGCTGTACCGGCTCAAAAATAGCTACAGGATTGATCAGGCCGGTTCTTGACGCACTCCATTCCACATCCAGCAAATGGGTTTTTTCTGTCTCATCCGCCCATTTAAAGGCAATGGAATCCCTCGGAAATTTTGCCGTTGCTCCGAGAGAACGGCTGTAGGCAATATCATCAAGCGTCAGTACCAGTCCGTCGGAGGGCAGATCGTTTCCTGCCACCTGTTCCCCGAACCACTGCACTTCCGATTCGATATTTCCGCCGTCAACCATCTTATATTCCACGACATCAAAACCAAGCCCGCGGAGCCACTCCATCTGAACCCGCCGGGAATTGGAAAAATCTGTATTTTCTGCCTTTACTATCGTGAAAGCGTAAAAACAGACATTTCTTTTGGCCGTAATCTCGTTATTTAACTGACGCACCGAACCACTACAGAGATTTCGCGGATTTTTATACCGGGCCTCCACATCTTCAATGCCCGCATTCAGTTTTTCAAAATCCGAATATTTAATCACAGCCTCTCCCCGGAGCACCAGTTCCCCCATATAAGAGATTTTATAAGGAACATTTTTAAACACCCGGGCATTATTGGTAATAACCTCTCCCGTCACCCCGTTTCCCCGGGTAACCGCCTTAAACAGTTCTCCGTTCCGGTAAGTGAGCACAATCGTCAGACCGTCCAGTTTCCAGGAAAGCAGCCCCTTATAGGCTCCGATCCAGTCCTTTAAAGCTGCCGCATCCTTTGTTTTATCCAGCGAAAGCATCGGTGTATCATGGTTTTCCTTCGGCAGATCGCTCAACACTTCATAACCAACGTGTATCGTCGGGCTGTCTGACATCACCGTTCCGGTATCTTTTTCCAATTGAACCAGTTTGTCATAGAGGGCATCGTATTCATAGTTGCTCATAATCTCCCGAGCCTCCTGATAATAAGCTCTGGACGCCTGATTTAACTGAGTAATGAGATTTCGCATCTCCTTGAGGGCTTCACTCATGAAGCATCCCTCCCTTCAGTTCTTTTAATTCCCTGCCTGTCACTTCCCGCCACTGTCCTTCCGGAAGATCTCCCAGCAAAATATTCATAATCCGTATACGTTTTAATGTAACCACACGAAAATTAAAATATGTACACATCCGCCGTATCTGACGGTTCAGACCCTGAGTCAAAATAATCCGGAAGGTGTAGGCATCCACTTTCTTCACTTTACACGGACGGGTTTTTACCCCCAGTTCCTCCAAAAAGACACCCTGGCTCATTCCACGGATAAAATCCGCTGTAATCCGCTGAGATACCCGGACCTCATATTCCTTTTCGTGGTAATTTCGGGCCTTTAATATCTCATTCATCAGCTCTCCGTCATTCGTCAAAAGAATCAGCCCTGTAGAATCCTTGTCCAGACGTCCCACCGGATAAATTCTTTCCGGATAATTCAGATAATCTACAATATTATCCTTTTCTTTACTGGAGCATACCACACCTCTCGGCTTGTTCATTGCCAGCAATACTCTTTTTCTATACGCCTTTCCTACCGTTGTCCCGTCAAAAATAATTTCCTCCGTTCCGTCAACCTTTTCCCCCATATCTGCCCTGTGACCATTCACATAAACTTTTCCGGCTTCAATAGAACGGTCCGCTTCTCTCCGTGAACAGACGCCCTGACTGCTTAAGTATTTATTTAATCTTATCTTTTCCATAAAATTTTCTCCTTAATCCAAACAAAAGGTTTCTATCCCTCCCGGTAATAGAAACCTTTTAAGTCTTTTTAAATATTATGATTCCACTGCCTCTGTTTCACCGGATGTTTCTGTTTCGCTTTCACTCTGCTGAGTCTCGCCGCCTTCAGAAGTTTCCTCCGTTTCCGGGACAGAAAGTCCGTCAATGAAGTTCCTTAGCGCTTCATCTTTCGCACAGGCTGCTTCTTTTTCCTGATATACCGTCGCCATGAGGTCTTTTACCTCGTCATCTTCATAGAGATTTTCAATATAAGCCTTCGTGGCAGCATCATAATCATACATGGCTCCGGTCTTTTCTCCCCGGTATATGTAATATTCACCGTCTTCTGCAGACTTTACATAAACCATGGTCAGATTCGGCGCCGGAGTACTGATGTCTCTGATTTTCAGTTCATCATAAATAAATACAAAGAAAGATGATTCTTCCAAACCTTTCTTCGTGTAGCAGACCGTGTTTGAATAACCTTCGATAATCTTGGATGTTGAAGAAAGCACATCACTGCTGATCTCATCCGTTGTATTATAAATCTTTTTCAAAGCATCCACATCACCAGCGACCAGCGCTTCACGGTATCTCTTAATCAGATCATTGATTTCCGGATATTTATCCTTTAACAGACGGTCTTTTGCAACTTCATCCTCGCTAATAACAACGCTCTCCGCTGTACGCGCCGCACCTGCCTGTTGGTCATTCGAACTATGCTTTCCAGCCAGCATAATTCCTGCAACAGCAGCTACGATAACGATTACGGAAAGAACAATAACGAGTACTGTTTTACTACGGTTCGTCTTCATAGTAATCCTCCTTTTCAGTGCCTATATTTTAACAAAAAAAGCCTGTTTCGTCAACTATATCCGCTATTTACAGCACTTCTGAAAATTTTTTTCAAAAAAAAGATTGCAAAGATATCCAATTTATAGTAGAATACTAGATGCACCCGTAGCTCAGTGGATAGAGCACTGGCCTCCGGAGCCAGGTGCGTGGGTTCAATTCCCGTCGGGTGCATCTAATCCAAAACCGCAATCTCTTAACAGCAGAGAATTGCGGTTTTTTGCTTTTCCGGAAATTCCTGTGAAACAGAATCTAAGTTTTGACTAAGCTACAAATCTTACACTATAACCGAGGT
>DBGCEW010000128.1:0-3001 GCA_048357495.1 Frisingicoccus sp. | reverse complement strand
TTCCAAAATGCAGAATTCCCCGTTATACGAGAAGTATACCACTTTTGAGGCAAGAGGACAATCTGTTCCTGCCCGCCCCGTTTTCAGGCACTATACGGTCTGGTGTCATAAGAATCTGTTTCAGGCAGTCTGATACGCATTACAAGCCCGGATTACCATTTCAACTTCCTCGTCCGTCATTTCCGGGAACAACGGCAACGTCGCGCAATGGGATGCCAGATACTCCGCGTTCGGACAATCTCCAACCTGGTAACCAAGATGCTTATAAGCATTCTGCAAATGGCAGGGCACCGGGTAATGCCGGTTACACTCAATTCCCTTCTCTGCCATATAAGCCAGAAAACGTTCCGGGTCATCTTCCACCTCCACCTCAAACATATGGAAGACCGGATTCGTATTTTCCGGATGATGCTGCAGGGTAATCGCCGGATTTGTAATTTCCTTTGTGTACCGCCATCCAATCTCCCGCCTGCGGGCAGTCCATTCCGGCAGATATTTCAGGCTGACACTCAACACTGCTCCCTGGATGCCCTCCAGTCGATAATTATATCCGATCATGTCATGATAATAACGCACTGTACAACCTTGATTTTTCATCATTTCGATCGTATCGAAGTACTCTTTTCGATAGCCGGTTACACTTCCGCCTTCTCCAAACGCATACAGGTTTTTTCCAGGATAAAAGCTAAAGCATCCGAGATCTCCCAGCGTTCCAACCATTTTCCCCTCATATAAAGCGTCATGTCCCTGCGCACAGTCTTCCACTACATACAGATGATGTCTGTCAGCTATTTCTTTTACCTTGTTAAATTCAAACGGTTGTCCATATAAATGTACACCAATAATTGCTTTCGTCTTCTCTGTGATCTTTTCTTCGATTTTATCCGGGTCTATTTCCCAGGTATCCGCAGTACAATCCACAAATACCGGAGTCGCCCCCGTATAAGTCACACCCCAGGCAGTCGCAATATAGGTATTGGCAGGAACGATCACTTCGTCCCCTTCTCCGATTCCAAGTGCAACCATCGCACAATGCAGCGCAGAGGTTCCATTATTTACACCCGACGCATAGGGAACTCCACAATACTGTGCAAATTCTTTATCGAATTCATCCGCATACTTTCCACCGGAAAATGCGGTATCCTCACACACTTTCTGAATGGCTTCCAGATACTCTGCCTTATGTTTCTGATAATCTCTCGTCAAATCAATTCTTTTGAGCATAGTTTTCTCTCTCCATCCTTCCGGTTTTGTACCTCAATCGTTTATTTTCTGAGTTTGTCTTCCTGACGAAATGCCTTTTTCAGATGATACATCTGAATCAGATAATTCTTGATCGTTTTCCACACTTTTACCGTCGTATTGTAGTCTTCCTGCCATTCGACCGGCATATCATAAATTTTCATTCCATCCCGTTCCGCGCGGAGTAAAAATTCAATCGTATAAAACCAGCCGTTATCCTGACTGCTTTCCCTTACAAGCTGCTCTGCCGCTTCTTTTCTCAGAAAAGTGAATCCGCAGACCGCATCGGTCGCTTTCATATGAAACAGTGTTTTTAACAAAAGTACAAGTCCCATGGACGTGATCTTCCGATACCATTTTCGTCCCTTTGTGTCAGATTCTTTGCTGAACCGGCTTCCGTTTACATACTGTAAATTCGGATCGTTCTGAAACATTTCGATCGTTTTCCCGAGATATTTTAAATCTGTGGAAAGATCAATATCCATATACCCGACCAGATCACAGGTATTGATGGAAATTCCTTTTCGAAATGCAACGCCAACGCCGCGTTCCCCTACCCTGACATAGCTCACCTCCGGATATTTTGCTGCAAGGGCTTTGCCGATTTCTGGTGTTTCATCCTCCGAACCGTTATCCAGAATTGTCAACTGGTATGGTATCGTTACATTTTCTTTTAAATAAGCCATAGAACGTTCGATCCCGTTTTCCAGTCTCAGCCGTTCATTCAATACCGGAAACAACAAATTGATACTCAGTACGTCCTGCTTCATCCTTTTACCACCTTTTCAATATCCATAATCAGATATCTCTGTTTTTTAAAAATCAAATTCAGCATTACAGACAAATATTTCAAAATAATCGTCAGTAAGGCAAATACGCCAAAAAATCCCAACGCCATAAAGCTCATGGTAGAAATCCATCCTTCCACCACCGCATTATGAAAAATCAGGTCCTTTGCGACAAAAATACCCATTCCGACAGACAACAATAAAAAAATACCGCATATTACTGCTGAAACCGTTTCCATCGCATTTGTGAAATAAATAAAAGAATCGAATGCCAGAGAAAGTCTCTCTCCCGCATATTGCTTTTTCCTCTTTCCTTTTTCCAGAGAACGGTAATTCATAACGGCAGTATTTAATCCGCAATTGGAATAAACTGCTTTTCGATATGGAATATACTGCCCGATCGATTTGATCCGGTTGATTGCACGCCTGGAAACAATCCGAAAAGTTTCCGGTCCGATTTTCCCTCTTCCTCTGCTCGTTTTATTGTAGCAAAAATAAAAGAACCCGGATGTCATTCGGACATGATCCCTTGTCCCTGCCGATACAATATCATTGCCTTCCAGAAGCTTATCATAAACTTCCATAATCAGCTCCGACGGATAATCCACATAAGCCGTGTCGAACTCATAGATAAAATCTCCGATCGCAAGATCCCTGCCTGCATTCATCGCGCTTTCCAGGCCGTGAAAAAAGCTCATATGAATAATATTGACCATTTCTGAACAATGATTTTCTTCCAGATATTCTTTTAAGACGCCAATGGTACCATCCGTACAGGCATCGTTTACACATACAATTTCAAAATTTGTAAAATTGTCCCGAAACACCGGCAACACCTTTTGAAAAAAAGGTACTACCTCATTTTGTGTATTGTGTAAATATAAAACCAATGAAACAAATTTTTTCTGTTTAACCCTGTTTTCCATTTTTCATCCCTATAAATATGTATCCAGATCATATACTGTATTGAT
>DBGCEW010000127.1:0-10826 GCA_048357495.1 Frisingicoccus sp. | reverse complement strand
CCGTGAAGCAGCATGTAAGCTGGAACGGCTGACCCATGTGCAGATATCCTACCCGTTAAATGTGATGCATGGGATGCTGCAGAATATCCGGATGCCGGCGGAGCTTAGGGAAGAAACGATGAACCTGTTCATGAACACGAATGGAGAGGTTGCGGTAACAGAAGGCGCATTAAAAGCGTATTGTGCCTGGTGTTTCAGCGGGAAGCCTTTTATCGGGATTCCCGGCGTGGGGCAGACGGCATGTCTGGAATCTTTTCTTCAAGAAAAAGAAGGAAGCGGGCTTCGGGTGTTGGAGTGCATGGACATGGACAAATGGATGCCGGTGGTATGTGATCGGAAGGAAAGGCATTGCCTGGACTGCGCCAGTGAAAGAAAAGGAAAAGTATGCTGCCATAAGGAGCGCAAGAGAGACAACATACAGAAAGGGTGCAGCCGTCTGTACAGGACGTGTGGGGAACACAGGATACCGTGCAGGAGAGGAACGTGGCATATGGACCAGAGAGGATTATGGGACGGCAGATGGGAACTTCTGCATGATGATGCTGGCATTTGCAAGCTATGTAGAGGGCAGGATACAGGACCGGGAATTTTTGATAGAACTGGAACGGTACCGGAAGTGCAAGGACACGGATGGGGCTCAATGTATCGAAGCAGCTTATATATTGTGCGATAACTTTTACCGGAGGCTGGTACGAAGGCTGGTGCCGTGCAGCAGTGAGGTGGCAGAAAACGGAGAGATTGGGAGCTTGGAGGAAGAGGATTTTGGGATGTATGCGCCGGATGTGGTCTTAAAGGGACAATTCCAGCTTTTCCAAAGGGGGAAAGGGAAAAGACGTGCCGGAAAATGTACAGTAGGTGAGGCAATGGAGAAATACCACTGGGGAAAGGAGCTGGAAGAGGAGGAAAAAGGAAAAATACCGGATATCCCGGAAGATTATGTGGTATCTGCCAATGCGGAAAATATTTTAAGAAAGATTACGAAGACCGGGATGCGTAACTTCATGCTGCGCGGAGAAGCAGGAACAGGAAAGACCACGACGGCCCAGATCATCGCAAAATGCCTCGGGCTTCCTTATTATTATTTTTGTTGTGGGGAAGGAACAGAGGAAAGCGACCTGATTTCAAGTTATATGCCTAATACGGGAAAAAAGGCTGCGGAAACAGGGATAAAAGCCGATTGGAAAGCATTTATGATGGACCCGGCAGGAGTCTTGATGGAACTGACCGGGAATTATGAAGAAGGGCTTGGAATGCAGGAGGGTTTTGAAAAACTTCTTGGGGAAGCTTACCGGGCAGGAAAAAGGGAAGCGGAGATACAAAAGGATTTTGTAATGGTGGAATCGGAGCTGGTGCAGGGCTGTCGCAGACCTTCGGTAATTGAAATTCAGGAACCTACGGTCGTCGGCCGGGCAGGCGTTTTGGTAAAATTAAACAGCCTTTTGGATGACTGTGCGGCGGTAACGCTGGCGGACGGGGAAGTAGTGCGGAGAAATCCGGATACGATAATCATCATGACTACAAATACCGCCTATAACGGATGCCGCCCAATGAACCAGTCCGTATTGTCCAGATTAAACCTCCTGATCGATGAAGAGAGCCTGACAGAAAAAGAAATGGCAGAGCGGGCAGGCATCCGGACTGGCTGCAAGGATAAAAGTGGGCTCTTGAAAATGGCAAAATTGTTAAACGGGCTGAAGAAAAATTATGCAGATGTGATCGCGGCAGGCGGGATTTGCGGATACCGGGAATACGAGGACTGGGTGCGCGCATGGATGGAAAGCGGGGATTTGGACGGAGAATTGAAAAGCACAGTGATCAGCAAAATGACAGATCAGGCGGACATTCAGACAGAAATCCTGGCATCGGCAAGAATGATGATGAAATGCCCGGCAGCATAGAAATGGAATCCAGAAAGGGAGAAAAAATGAAGCAGGAAAATAGAAATCTGACAGATCAGCGCTTTTTTCAGGGCAGATGGTTCCATGATTATCTTTTTGGGATGGCGAAAGGCTTTTGCAGAAAAGAACCGGAAAGTCTGACTGTGGTATGGGAACGTGACAGAATGGGAGCGGGTGGCTGTACGGATGGCAAAAATATCAGAATCAATGCAGCAGCCTCGGCAAGGTCAGGGAGCCGGGAGCAGAAAGTGCTTGGCATGATCGGGGTGGCAGCACATGAATGCGGACACATCAATTTCAGTAATTTTGAAAAGCGCAGGATTTATGCTTCCGGAATCCGGGAGGGAATCTTATATCCGGAACTGCCAGAGCCAAAAAATGAAGAGGAAAAACAGGTACTTGGGGAATTGCAGGTATGTCTGGAGCAGAAAAAGGAGAAGGAATTGAGAGTGATCCGGGAAACGCTTTTGTATCTGCATAACATTCTGGAAGATATGTATATCGAAGCAAGGCAGTGTGCGGAATATGGCGGGATTGTACAAAAAGCCATCCAGTTCCTTGGAAGATGGGACATGGAACAGGCAGAAAGCATCCGGCAGATGCAGGAATACGGGATGGACAGCCTTTCCATCATGAAAAATGTCCTCCTGCAGTATCTGAGGAGCAAAAAAGTAAATGACTGGGAGCGCGCAGGCGGAATTTATATGGAAATGCTGGAGCGGTGCAAGGAGACGCTGGATGAAGTGGTAATCCCGGCAGACGAAGATGTGCGCTTCCGGGCGGCAAACAGGCTGCTTCTGATTCTGTGGGAGTTTGTAAAGGAGGCTTTTGAACAGGAAGAGAGCGGAAAAGAAGATACAGAACAAATTCCCCCTGAATATGAAGGCGGCGATGGAGCTGGGAAATGGAAAGAGTCCGCAGCCACAGATACAAAGGAAGGGGAAGAAAAAAGAAGACGTGCGGCTGCCGTTCTGGGCGGGGAACAGCAGGAAAAGGCAGCCGCGGAGGATAGCGTAAAGGAGATTAGCGACGAAATCGGAAAAATTGTGACGGAAATGGAACAGGAAGTGCTCGAGCAGGAATTAAGGGAGAGTATGGATAAGCTGGAGCTGGAAAAAATCCATGAAGGGCACAAGCTGCGGATTATAAGGCCGGAGCCGACACCGGAACAGATTGCCCGATATGCAGTAATGAAGAAGAAGGTGGATGCGGCTGCAGAAAAAATGGTACGGTTGACTGCTCCGTATCTGGAGGAACAGGAAAGATTTCAGAAAGGGATGGTACAGGGGAAAAAAGTCTGTGGGAGCCAGATTTACCGCAGGGATGGCAGGATTTTTAGGAGCCGGAATATTCCGGGCGACCGGGACACGGCGGTGGCGGTACTGATCGATGAGTCTGCATCCATGGATATCCATAACCGGATTGGCAGTGCGCGATATATCGCCTGTGTGATATACCGCTTTTGTCAAAGGCTCGGGATTCCCGTACTGATTCTTGGTCATTCCACAGGAATTGGCGAGAAAAAAGAGAGTGTTGAGCTGTATTCCTATGCAGAATTTGACGCATGGGACCAAAAGGACTGTTTTCGCCTTACGGGAATCTGTTCCAGATGGAACAATAGGGACGGAGCTGCCTTGGCGTATGCAGGGATGCGGCTTGGAAAAAGAGCTGAGGGACAGAAGCTTTTATTTGCTATTTCGGATGGGCTTCCTCTTGCGGAAGGATATCGGGGGGAAGCAGGGATAGCGGATACCAGACGGGAAAGAGAAAAGCTGGAGCATAGAGGAATCCATGTGATGGCAGCGGCAATCGGGGAAGACAGGGAACTGATTGGACGGATTTATGGAAAAGGATTTTTGAACATATCGGATACGGAACGGATGCCTGCGGCAATGGCAGGGATTATCCGGCAGTATACGGGAAAGTAGGTGAAAGGTTGGGAAAGAATGGTGGAAAAACAGACTACAGCAGGCTCACTTCGCGGCAGATAGCGGTATATAAGACAGACAAGGCTCTTCTTGAACTGGTAGATAGCTTAAAACCGGCAGGAACAGCATATCCTGCCCACATCCATGCGTCCGGGGAAGAGGACGAGGAGGGATATTCCCTGATCCGTCTCCAGATGGTGGATTATTCGGCAGGGACTGGGCAGAAGTCCGTCAGCGTATATGCAAACATCAGCCCGGATGAGGCTTTATATCTGTATTCCAGAGTATTCAGCGGTGTGCAGACTTTTTCCATGTTTCGGCAGAAGATTTTTGGGGAGGTAAAAAAAGAAGGAAACATAAAGAAAGAAGAGTACGCCAATGTGACAAAGCTTATGGTCAGCAGGTATGAAACAGACAGCGCTGGAAAAAAGCGGGCATATCCGTGGTCAGTCCAGATCCAGAACGGGATTGGAATCAAAGGGAAAAACAGCAACGGGGGGACATACTGTAAAAAGGATAGTTTTGTTTCGGATGGAGCTGCAGAAATCTTTTTAACGGATGCGGACATGTTCCACATGTTTTCGCGGGCAGAGGCATGGATCCGGGCATTTGAACGGGAACAGACAGGAAGAAAGCAGAGAAAGGAGAATTTTGGCAGTCTGTACCGGCTGCTCAATAAGGAACTGGAAGGGCATTTTGCGGGGCTCTATCAGAGATTTGAGGAAATGGGGCTTTTGGAGCCAGATGAAAAGGCAGCCTGAATTTTTTAGAATCTAACTTATTGTAATGGTATCTATATTCAGGGACGATAAGAAAGATTTTATGATACAGACCAGTTTCAGATTTAAGAAATAAATAAATTCCCGGGTGTCGAAAAGGCAGCGGCAGGGCAGATATAAACGGATTGTTTGTACCTGCCCTTTTTATTCCCGTGAAAAATTTGGGGGAAAATTCAACTTGAGAGAAGAGGGATGTGTCTTCTGAAATAGGAACTTACTTCATATATGGAGGATTTGTATAATATCGAGATTTACCGGAGGAAAGCAGAATGGAGAAAAGACAGGGAGCATTGTATTTTGACAGGGAAGAGGAGCGCTATAATATTCGTTTCGGCTTGGAAGAATGTTATCATGGCCTGTACTGCGGGGAAGGGCTGGAGGTGCTGGTAGGAAAAAGATGGGTGCGTACCCGGATTGAAAAGGCAGCGGACTGGTATCTGGTTGGGATTGATACGGACTGGCTGGACGGGCTGCGGGTAAGGGTATGAGTAAGCTTGCTATTTGCAAGTGTGGATGGTAAAATTACAGGTAACAGGGAGAGCATAGAAAGGGAAGGAATGACAACTGTAAGGAAGGGGCTGAACAGATGGGAAGATTCTTAAATCCGGATAACAGTGCGTTTCAGGTAGCGTTAAATTCAGAAATTTATGTTGATAAGACAGGACTGTTAGAATATACGAACAGGGTAATGGGGACAAAGCAGGGGTATATTTGCAACAGCCGTCCGAGACGGTTTGGAAAATCCATTACGGCTGACATGCTCACGGCATATTACAGCAGGGGTTGTAGTTCTAGAGAAATGTTTGAAAAATTAAACATTGGTAAAAGTACGGATTTTTTGGAACATCTTAACCGGTATGATGTGATTCATCTGGATATCCAGTGGTTTCTGGCAACAGTGGACAGCGTTGATGAGGTCATAAACTTTATTACGGACAGCGTGCTTGTCGAATTGCGGGAGAGTTATCCGGATGTTTTGCCGGAAGAGGTAAATACAGTACCGGATGCGCTTTCGCGGCTCAGGGAAGAAAACGGTCAGAAATTTGTTGTAATCATTGATGAATGGGATGTTCTGATTCGGGATGAGTCGGCAAATGGCAAAGTCCAAAAAGCTTATATTAATTTTTTAAGGGGAATGTTTAAAGGATCGGAACCGACAAAATACATCCAGCTTGCGTATTTGACAGGAATCTTACCGATTAAAAAAATCAAAACCCAGTCGGCGTTAAATAATTTTGATGAATTTACGATGCTGGATGCCGGCAGGCTGGTTTCATTTGTAGGTTTTACAGAAGATGAGGTAAAGACACTTTGTGAAAAATACCGGATGGATTTTGAACAGGTAAAAAAATGGTATGATGGGTATTGTTTGGGGGAATGCCATATTTATAATCCGATTGCAGTAGTAAACCTTGTAACAAAAGGAAAATTTAAAAGTTATTGGTCAGAAACCGGCACCTATGAGGCAATCGTGCCTTTGCTTAATATGGACTTTGAAGGTTTGAAAACAGCAATTATTGAGATGTTGGGAGGAAGTCGGGCAGAGATTGATGTATCTTCTTTTCAGAATGATATGGTAAGTTTTGCAAACAGAGATGATGTGCTTACGTATCTGATCCACCTTGGGTATCTGGGCTATGACGAGGATGCAGAGGCGGCATTTGTGCCGAATGAGGAAATCAGGCAGGAACTGACAAAAGCGATTAGAAGAAATGCGTGGGATGAAATGATCCAAAATCAGAGATGTTAGGATTGATTGTTGGAATATGCATATTTTTGTAATGGAATGGTAATTGATAGGGAGTGAGATGCTTTGTCAGAGTGTCAGAAACTTGAAAGGGTTTCTGCACTTTTTAAATTCATTCGTATTAAATTTGACCAAAAATGAGGGGAAAATGTCGTTTCGTGCATAACATGTTGAATTTGTAATAAATTTATGAATAATAGAAATTGAAATAGAATTTAAGGTATTTTGAAAAGGGAGGCGAATCCGATGCACAACGAATTTTTTTTAGTAGTACTTAGAAAACAGAAGAATTGTGATGAAGGAGGTCTCTATGAAAAATATTATTAAGTATTTGGGGTGTTTGGCTCTAGGATTATTGATTTTGAACAAGGTAGATTTTTCGGTATATGCGGCAGAACCCTCTAAAGTTGTAAGGCATGTAGAGTATGATGAAATTACAGATGTGAATCAGCTGTTACAGATGGGGATTGAAGAATATCAAAAAACTCCTAAAGTAAGAAATCAAAGCGAAAATGAAGAAATAACTGTGAAACAGTTATTAAGTATTACAGAATATGATGATGGTACGATTGAAAAAGAGTACTGTGTTACAGGTTTGGGCATGGTTGATAAGTCCGGTAAAAATGTGTCTGCAGCTCAAATCGCGAGGGCAGATTCTCCGGTAAATAAGGATAAGCAGGTGTCTAATTATGGAGTAACATTAGTGTGCTCACTTTATACAACAATGAGGCTGGATAGTGTATTCGATATGCCACTATTTAGGGTTGATAAGGTAACCACTACTATTTTAAGGACAGGTAGTGTATATCCGGGAAATGGAAGCACGCGGTATAATCATCAGCGTGGAAATGAATTTAAGTCTGTGCCTTTTACCGCCAGCACGGCATCAAATCAAAGTTTTACGATTCCCGGAAGCGCAAATTTCTACCATTCAAGTCCAGAGCCTCTTGCAGGAGGGTTAGTAGCACAGTCGGATGTTTCTTTATCGAATGGTAAGTCTTTATCTGTAATTGTAGGTGTCCCTTCAGATGATCCGTATGCAAAATAAATTGGGGAGAAGAAAGTAAAATGAGGGTAAAAATTTTTAATAGAATTATTATTCTTTTATGTATGATTTTGCTTTTATCTGGATGTGGACAAAAAACCAATACATTTCCTCAAATAGAAGATTTATCTCTTTTTGGTAGCAGCGTTAAGGAGGCTGGTAAATTATTAGGAATAAACCTTTTAGATATATCTCCTACTATATCAGAAAATTCAGAACAACTGGAAGTATACCAGTTACCTGGAACATGGATGATTGGAGAAGGAGAAGCGGAGGTTAGCCTTCATTTTTTGACCACGTCAACACCAAAAGGAAATCCAATGGGTTTGGAAATGGTTACCATGGAATTTTCAGAAGGAACGGATTTAAAAAAACTGTGGGAGTATATTTCTGAAACATGGAATTTGAAGGATAATCCAGATTGGGATAAGGACGAAAGAGGAAATGTTCAAGAGTTTTCATGGATGTCGGAACCTTTGGATGCGGAGACGACAGAGAAACTTGAAAAAATATCAGAAGAAACTTTTGGTAATTCGATGATTTATGTTATGCCATATATTTATATGGAAGGACGTATACGAAAAGATGGTTCAGTTCTATTTTATGTGTTTAGCGCCAGTGGTGCATTAAAGCATCATGAGGATGACTGGGACATAGATTAGCAGAAATCGGAAGATAGATTGACTTTAAAGTAAATATCATTTTTGAAAAATGTAAAGGAGTTGTACATGGTAATAAATGTGCAACTCTTTTATATAGGCAGGCTAACAAGTTCATGTTTTCAAAACAAGAATTGAAAGTTTGAGATATATGGAAAAGGGTGATACTGAGAGCGGCTAAAAGAAATAGTAGTTATCAAGATGGAGCTGGATGATTGAAGTACATTTAGAGTTAAAAAGGGGAAAATATGGGAAAAAGAAAAGAATATAGAAAAATAATAAAAAATTACAAAGAACAGAAAATAGTTTTTCAAGAAGAGATGAAATTGGATTATAGTAAATTAGAGGAAACAATTGCAGAGGCAATAAAAATAGAGAAAGAGAGGGAGAATGAAAACAAGAGAAAACATAGTAAAAAAAGGGAACTCCTATATAAAACTCTCAATATAATTTTTTATATGGTATTGATGATAATAGTTCTGTCGCTATTATATTCTATTTGTATGGCTTTTATAAGCGGAAAAATTGATGATATAGTTGGTTTTTTGATAACAATTGCAACGCTGATTATAATAATTATTATTATGATTTTGTGTTTTGATGAGTCATTTCAAGATGATGTTGAAGAAGCAGCAAATCATTTAGGGGTTAATGTTGCGGTGCTGGCACTTATTCTTTCGCTAATTAGTTTGATAAAGTAGATGCATAGATATTACAAAAATTTGTATGATAAAATTTTTATCCATCTACTTCCAAAATAGTCGAAAATCAATTGATTTTTTCGAAAAGATGTCAATCAGGAAAATTGACAATCATCTACAGAGAATGTTATAGTTGATACTATAAAAAAGAGTGATTGAAAGGCAGCAAAGGCTATGTGTGAATTTAAAATTCAGGAATTGGCTCTTTTGAATTACAGAAGATTTGAAAATGAAAAATTTACGTTAAATCCCAGAATGAACGTTTTTGCTGGAAAGAACGGGTCTGGAAAAACGACCGTATTAGAAGCTGCAAATGTAATGCTGGGAGCATATCTGGCAGCCTATAAAACATACGTTCCGTCCCGGTTTGTATACAATATAAAATCGGCAGATGTGCGGCAGAAAGCACAGATTTCTGAAGACAGTACGATTTTTACCACGGGGACGATCTCTCAATATCCTTGTAAAATCAGCTGTATAGCAAAATGGGGGGAGCAGGATAAAACGATAGAATTTCAGCGTGTAATCCTGAAAGAAGATGCCAGAACAAAATTTGGCGGTTCAAATCCGATGCAGCCGACAGTAATAGCGTGGGAAGAAGCAATATCAAAAGCAGATCATTCAGATATTGAAGTTGTTCTTCCATTGGTACTTTATCTTAGTACAGCACGTTTATGGAAAGATGGAAATAAAAAAGCGACAAAAAGGGGGGTATTCAGCAGGACGGATGCCTATAACCATTGTCTGGATGCGCAGCATGGACTGGATATTGCATTTCGATATTTGGATACACTAAAAGCAGTTTCGATGGAAGAAAATGGTGGAATACTGTTTCCGGCATATCAGGCGATTTTAGAAGCAGTAAATGAGGCATTTAGCGAAGAACTGCAGCCAGGGGAAGAGATTATATTTTCGACCAAATATGAGGATGATATGATTGCCCTTAAGACAGCAGAAGGAACAATTCTTCCATTCCGAATGCTTAGTGATGGTTATCGGAATGTGATAAAGATTATTCTTGATATTGCAACTAGGATGTGTATTTTGAATCCGTATTTGAAAGGGGATGCTCTTAAAAAGACACCGGGAGTTGTTTTGATCGATGAGGTTGATTTAAGTTTGCATCCGACCTGGCAGAAGCGCATTATAAGAATCTTGAAGGAACAGTTCCCAAGGATTCAATTTATCTGTGCGACACATTCGCCGTTTATTATTCAGTCTCTTGAAGACGGGGAACTGGTTACTTTGGATCAGCCGTTAGATAGTGAATATTCGGGTGAGGGGATTGAAGATATTGCGGAAGATATTATGGGCGTGGTACTGCCTCAATATAGTGAAAAAAAACGGAAAATATATGAAGCCTCACGAGAGTATTTTTCTGCGCTCAAAGAGGCAAAGACACAGGATGAAATTGAGAAGTTGGGAAAACGATTAGCTGAACTGGAAGCTGAGTACAGCGAAAATCCGGCATATATGGCATGGGTTCACCAGCAATATACGGAGAAAGCATGGAAGGTTAAAAAAAATGAGGGCAATAGATAAGGGCGGATCGCCTTATAAAGAAATAGACGAGTATCAGGATGCAATACCGTATTTGGAAAAGAAAATTGGTTTATATTGTTCTTATTGCGAAATGTCAATTAAACATGTTCCGGAAGTAGAGCATAAAATTTCCAGAAAGAATGGCGGAGACTGGACGGCATGGAGCAATTTGCTTTTAGGATGTAAATATTGTAATACCAGAAAAGCAGCAAAGATAACACCACAAAATGTGGGGGAGTATTTATGGCCAGATTCTGATAATACAGCGGTGGCTTTTTCCTATACGAATGGGATTCCAAAGGTAAATGAAGATATATTGAGTGCGTTAGATCCAACTGGGATTTGCTGTGAAAAGGCGAAAAATACATATGAAATGGTTGGATTGGGAAATATACCGATACAAAAGGATGATAAAGACAGAAGGGCTACAAGCAGGAATAGTGCGTTTATTAAAGCAAGGGAATCTTTGGAAGGATGGCGCCAGATTAAAGATGCGCCAGAAACGTATAAAAGCGTTATGAAAACAC
>DBGCEW010000126.1:0-7585 GCA_048357495.1 Frisingicoccus sp. | reverse complement strand
ATGAAGGGGAATCATACAACGGCAGTATGACGGTCTCCAAAACCGTTCATGGGGGTTCGAATCCCTCTTCCCCTGTTCAGAGGCTGTATACCGGATGGTATCCAGTCTTTTTTTGTTGTGTATGAATAAGACAATCGGGAGATGGCTCTACTGGGATATGCTGAAATCTCCTGTTTTTGGTAGGATAAATCTATCAAAAACAGGAGATTTTTTACTTTATGCAAAAATTTGTGCCGAATGTTCATTCGACATTAGGCACAAAGTGAAAACAAATCTATTGGACAGCCGGATGAATGCGTTGTATACTTATTGTAATTATGCATTTGGAAATTCAGCAGAGGAGGTTGCGGCAATGTACCAATATTTTTTTGATTCTCCAGTCGGTCGGTTAAGGCTTGTGGAAAGTCATGGCTTTATTAAAGAAATTTCAAAGTGGGATGTTCCGGATGCCCGTTTGAATTCTGAAGGAAAGATTATAAAAAATTCGGAAACATATACGGAGGCAGTCACAGAAAAAACACCGGTACTTGCTGAAGCAGAGCAGCAGTTAAAAGAATATTTTGCCGGTGTGCGCCAGCGCTTTGAGCTGCCGTTAAAGCCGGAAGGTACGGCTTTTTTTCAGTCTGTCTGGAAAGAACTTCAGGAGATTCCTTATGGAGAAACCCGAACCTATGGTGAGATTGCCAAGGGGATTGGGAAGCCGGCCGCGGCAAGGGCTGTGGGGATGGCGAATCACCATAATCCCATTATGATTGTTATTCCCTGCCATCGGGTTATTGGTGCCAATGGAGATCTGGTCGGTTATGCCGGGGGACTGGATATAAAAAAACGTCTGTTGAATCTGGAGAAGAGCCATGAAAGTTGAAGCGGTCAGAGAAGAGCTGATAAAATTAGCAGATGAAAAGTACAGGGAATTTCACAGCAGATTGCTTCCCGGTACAGAAAATATTTTAGGTGTCCGGGTTCCGGAACTCCGGAAACTTGCAAAACAGATGGTGAAAGAAAACTGGATGGAGTATTTTGAGGCGGCACCGGATAGGTATTATGAGGAAGATATGCTTCGGGGGCTGATGCTTGGCTACGCTAAAATGCCTCTGGAAGAACGGCTGGAAAGGGTGCGTCAGTTCGTTCCCTCTATAAAAAACTGGGCAGTTTGCGACTGTGTCTGTTCCGGGCTGAAATTTACAAAACAGAACAGGGCGGCTGTGTGGGAATTTCTTCAGCCTTATTTTCTATCGGACAGAACCTACGACTTACGGTTTGCCACAGTGATGGTGCTGGATTATTATGGGGATGAAGCCTATGTTCCTCAAATTTTTCATTATTTCGATCAGATGAGCAATTCGGATTATTATGTGCAGATGGGGGTTGCCTGGGCCGTTTCTGTTTTTTATGTCCATTTACCGGAGATGACGGAAAGATATATCCGATCTAATTGTCTGGATGATTTTACACATAATAAAGCCATTCAAAAGATTTGTGAATCTTACCGGGTGGATAAGGAAACAAAACAGCGGCTTCGTCAGCTAAAACGGAAAAACTAATATGAAAATCGGATATTTTGCATTGACAGAAGAAGGGTTTAAACTGGCAGAGACATTGAATCAAAGTCTGCCGGGGAAAATCTTTCAGAAAATAAATTTAAAACAGCAGATGGAAACGGCATGGGAAGAACTGGACGGACTGATTTGTATTATGGCGGCAGGGATTGTTGTCCGCTGTATAGCGCCGATGCTCAGGGGAAAGGATAAGGACCCTGCAGTGATTGTTATGGATCATCACGGACAGTGGGCTGTCAGCCTGTTATCCGGTCATTTGGGCGGAGCAAATGCATTGGCGGAAAAGCTGGCGCAGATCAGCGGCGGCCAGGCTGTGGTGACGACAGCGACAGATGTGGAAGGTGTGGTTGCCTTTGACGTGGTGGCAAAGAAAAACAGGCTTTTGATTGAGAATCTCGAAAATCTTAAGTATGTGAGCGGAAAGCTTTTAAACAAAGAGGATGTGCAGGTAGTCATTGATCCTATGTATCGACGGGATGCCGGAAAGAAAACGCTGTATCTGAGACCTCAGACCCTTGTGCTCGGGGTGGGGTGCAAAAAGGCTATGGATCCAAAACGGATGTGGGAAGCCTTTGAAAGCTTTGCAGAGGAATACCTGCCTATGAAGGAAGCGATTCGAGCTGTGGCCACGGTAGACATTAAAGCCGGGGAAAAAGCCATTTTATCGCTGGCAGATGCGTTGGAAGTGCCGATGATGGTTATATCGGGGAAAATGATTCATAAACTGGATTTTGAAAAGGTGCCGGGCGGTCCCCTGGAATATTCTCCGTTTGTGGCAAAGACCATTGGTGTCGGTTCGGTGGCGGAAGCCAGCGCTTTTCTGGGAGCCAGGTCTCTGGCAGAGGGAAAGTATGCGGTGGGACGGAACGAAGAAGAGGAAATCCGGGCAAGGCTCTGTCTGAAGAAAAAGAAATATGAAGGAATTACGTTTGCCCTGGCAGAAATGATGCAGAGAATAGAAATATAAAGTGAACCGGATCCGCCGGAAGATTTAGGAAAGTCATGAGTGAAGAATGAGGTAATTTATGAAAAGGATTGATGTCATCGGTTTTGGACCGGGGAATTATGAATATATGACAATTGAAGCTGTTCAGGCCATAAAAGCGGCGGATGTCATTATTGGCTATTCAACTTATGTTGAATTATTAAAAAAAATTTTTGCAGAAAAAAGATATTTAGATACACCGATGAAACGGGAAGTTGAACGGTGTAAAATGGCTCTGGAAGAGGCCATGAAGGGACAGAGGGTTGCCCTTGTGAGCAGCGGTGACAGCGGGATTTACGGAATGGCGGGAATTATGCTTCAGGTCATTGAGGCAGCAGGCTCCGAAGTTCCGGTACATATCATTGCCGGAGTGACCGCAGCCAGTTCCGGTGCGGCCATGCTGGGGGCCCCTTTAATGAATGATTTTGCAGTGATCAGCCTCAGTGATCTGATGACATCTTATGAACAGATCATGCAACGGGTCCGATGTGCGGCAGAGGGAGATTTTGTCATTTGTCTGTACAATCCTAAAAGCCGGAAAAGGCAGGGACATTTGGCTGAGGCTGCGGATATAATTATGGAATATCGTCCGGCAGAAACCCCTGTAGGTCTGGTCCATAAGGCCGGCAGAGACGATGCCTGTGATGAAATGATGACTCTGGGTGAATTAAAAAATGCGGATGTAGATATGTTTACAACGGTGATTATCGGCAATTCGATGACCTACGTCCGGAATGGAAAAATGATTACACCGCGGGGATACCAGTTAGAGGAGGTATAGGAATGTCAGTATTTCCAATGTTTATTGAGTTAGAACAAGAGATATGTCTGATTATCGGTGGTGGTCCGGTGGCTTTACGTAAGGCAGAGACGCTTTTGGATATGGGCGCCGAGGTTCATGTGATCAGTCGGGAGTTTGTGCCTGAACTGAAGGCTTTGGAAAAAGAGGGCGTGTTGGAATGTCATGAAATATCCGGAGGGTCTCTGGCCGCGGCGGTCTGGCTCGAAACCCACATGAAAAAAGAGGGCATTGGCAGTGTGGCAATGCTCATTTGCGCTACAAGTGATCTGGAAATCAATCACCAGATGGCTTTGTGGGGAAAGAAAAACCGGATTCCGGTGAATTCAGCAACCAGTGGTGAGGATTGTGATTTTTATTTTCCATCCGTTGTCCGCAGAGGAAATCTGACGGTGGGCGTTTCTACCGGAGGACGGACACCGGCGCTGGCTCATCTGGTCAACCAGCAGATTCAGGAAACCCTGCCGGACTGGTATGATGTTTTGGAAACGACGGGAAAATCTGCAAGGAAACAGGTTCACCGGGCGACAGAAAATTCTTTGGAGCGGAAAGTGATCATGCAAAATGTTCTGAAGGCAGCATTGGAGGATGAAGGACGTCTGACTCCGGAGGATATTGCCCGTGTGATTCAGGAGAGCCGGACAGGAAACAGGGAATCATGAAGGTTATCAAGATAGGAAGCAGGAAAAGCCTGCTGGCCCAGGCCCAGACACGGATTGTAGCGGAAAAAATCGGCCGGATCGCACCGGGAATTCATATCGAAGTGGTTCTTATATCCACAGAAGGAGACCGGCGGCTGGATAAAAATCTGAGCAGTTTTGGCGGAAAGGGCATTTTCACAAGGGAACTTGAAAATGCATTACTGGATGGGCGTATTCATATGGCTGTACACAGCGCCAAGGATATGCCTGTGGAATTTCCGGAGGGACTCAAAATAGGGGCGGTTGTTGAACGGGCGGAGTGGGAGGATATGGTTGTGACGCCGGGAGGACAATGTCTCCGGGAAATGAAGCCGGGAACGGTGATCGGTACCGGAAGCCTCCGAAGGAAACTTCAGTTGAAACAGTTGAACCCGGATATTATAATAAAGGATATCCGGGGCAATGTTCAGACCCGTTTACAGAAGCTGGAAGCGGGAGAGTATGATGGAATTGTTCTGGCGCGGGCAGGCGTAGAACGGCTGCGGCGGGATACAGAGGATTCATGTAAGGATTTTTACGATAAGTTTTATTATGAAGTTTTAAGTATGGATGAATGCCTTCCGGCAGCAGGACAGGGAATTCTTGTGGTAGAAGTGGCGGAAGAAGCATTGGAACACCCGGAATTTGCAGAGATTTGCCGAAGGCTTAATGATTCGCGGGCTGAAAAGATGCTGTTGGCGGAACGGAGTTTTCTGAGCCATATTGGCGGCGGCTGTCATGCGCCGGCGGGGGCTTGTTCCCGGGTGGATGGGACCGAATTCTGGATGAGGGGCAGTTTTGCATCGGATGGAAAACATATGAAATTTGCTGAGATATCGGGACAGGCTTCGGATAGCGAGGCGCTTGGATTGGCATTGGCAGAAATTCTTTTAAATAAATCGATGGAGTGAGGAAGGATCATGGAAAAAGGCAAGGTATATCTGGTCGGAGCCGGACCGGGGGATCCGGGGCTGCTGACGGTGAAGGGTCTGTGGTGCATCCGTCATGCGGATGTCATTATTTATGATTATCTGGCATCCAATGCCCTGTTAAATGAGGCGAATGAAAATGCTGAACTGATCTATGCCGGAAAGCGGTCCGGATATCACCATATGAGCCAGGAAGAGATTCAGGAATTACTTTTGGAAAAAGCCATGGAAGGAAAGTCGGTCCTCCGGTTAAAGGGCGGGGACCCTTTTATTTTTGGCCGGGGCGGTGAAGAAGCGCTCGCATTGGCTGCGGCGGAAGTGGCTTTTGAGATTGTTCCCGGGGTTTCTTCAGCCTACAGTGTGCCGGCCTGTGCAGGAATTCCTGTGACCCACCGGGGCATGGCTTCTCAGGTACATTTTATTACCGGGCACAAACAGCGGGGAGGCAGTCCGGTGGATTACCGTGAACTTGCAAAGTCCGAAGGAACCCTTGTTTTTCTTATGGGGGTTCAACGAATTAAAGAAATTGCAGAAATGCTGATGAAATACGGTAAAGACGGAAAAACCCCGGCGGCAGTGATACGAAACGGAACGATGGGCGTTCAGGAAGAGGTCATATCCAGGCTGGATACCATTGGGGCAGATGTTCAAAAATCAGGGATAAAGCCTCCGGGAATTTTTGTGGTCGGCGATGTGGTGTCCCTGTCGGAAACAATTCATTGGCGGAGCTTTGGCCGGTTGAGCAGAAAACGGATATTATTGACGGGAACGCGTGAACTGGTGCGTAAACAGCATCGGAGTCTCCTTCTTCAGGGGGCGGATCCGGTGGATATGAGTCTGATTTATACAGAACCTGCCTCTGATGAAATCCTTCAGCACGGCGTGAGTCTGGTGCCGATGTCGGCATGGACGGTTTTTACGAGCAGTCATGGCGTAACCTTGTTTTTCCGTTCATTGAAACGCTTTGGCAGGGATTTGCGAAGCATTAGTCATCTGAAGTTTGCCGTGGTCGGTTCAGGTACCGGCGAAACCCTGAAGTCTTATGGATTCCTGCCGGATTATATGCCGGAGACCTATACGTCACAGGCCCTGGCAGAGGGACTGGCAGAAAAGCTGACTGCCGGAGAAAGGGTGCTTGTATTCCGGGCAAAGGAGGGGTCCAGCCTATTGAATCAGTGTTTTTGTGAGAAGGGAATTTCTTATGAAGATATTCCGGCCTATACAACACGGGTGGACTGGCGCAAAAAAGATATGCTCATACGGGCCATGACCGGAGCGGATTATATGACCTTTGCCAGTGCTTCGGCGGTAAGGGCCTTTGTTGAAATGGCCGGAGTCAGAGAAAATTATCCGGCGGTCGTCTGCATTGGCCCGGTGACGGCGGAAGCGGCTGTAAAAGCCGGACTTAAGGTGGCGGCTGTGGCGGAAGATTATACGATAGAAGGGCTGACAAAATGCTTGTGTCAGCAGGAGATAAAGGAGTGATTCACGTGAATATTGCAAGGCGTCCGAGACGTTTGAGAAATTCCCGGATAATCCGGGACATGGTGCATGAATATGATGTTCATTTGTCGGATCTGATTTATCCGGTATTTGTTGTCGAAGGAGAAGGCATTCATCAGGAAATTTTATCCATGCCGGGAATTTTTCATTATTCTCTGGATACATTTAAAGAACATTTGAAGGAAATATGGGACAGCGGCATCCGGAGCATCCTTTTTTTCGGTGTGCCGAATCATAAAGATGCCGTAGGCAGTGAGGCCTACAATAAAGATGGTATTGTACAGCGGGCAATCCGTATGACAAAGAAAAATTATCCGGAGATGGTCTGCATCGCAGATATATGTTTATGCGAATATACCGACCATGGTCATTGCGGTATTGTCCGGGATCAAAAAATCGTTAATGATGAAACCCTGGAATTGCTGGCAAAGGCGGCCCTGAGCTGTGCGATGGCCGGGGCAGATATTGTGGCACCGTCAGATATGATGGATGGGCGTATCGGTTATATGCGTCAGAAACTGGACCGTTATGGCTATGAAGATGTACTGATTATGTCTTACAGTATTAAATATGCCTCCGGTTATTATGGCCCGTTCCGGGAAGCAGCCCATTCAGCGCCGGCCTTTGGTGACCGGCAAACTTATCAGATGGACTGGCGTAACAGAAAAGATGCCCTGGTAGAAGCACAGCTGGATATGGAAGAAGGGGCGGACATTCTGATCGTAAAGCCGGGAATGGCCTATATGGATATTTTGAAGATGATTTCAGACAGGTTTCCAGTGCCAGTGTGTGTCTACAGTGTCAGCGGCGAATATTCGATGATAAAGGCTGCGGCGCTGAACGGATGGATCGATGAAAAACGGATAGTGATGGAAACAATGACGGCCTTTAAGCGGGCCGGAGCAAATATGATAATTACCTATTATGCCCTGGAAATTGCGGGATGGCTGAAAGATTGAGGTGAAGAGGATGGAAAAAGTGATGCGATGGTTAGTTATTGGAGGAACCAGTGAGTCTTTGGCGGCGGTGGAGTATCTTCTGGGAAAAAAGGCAGAAGTCTATGTTTCTGTGGCAACAGACATGGGGGCCGGACTTTATGAAAAATATCCGGTGACTGTCTGGAAAGGACC
>DBGCEW010000125.1:0-10537 GCA_048357495.1 Frisingicoccus sp. | reverse complement strand
AGTGGAAATTATTATGTACGTACATCCCGTTCCCGTTATCATGTGATAACGGTTAAAAGAAACAAAAAAGAAACGAAATCCGGGGATAATGGTACTTTTACAATCGCTTTGTTTGACGAATACGGCAATCCGGTCCGCAATGAATACGGAAGTAATCCGGCGGCACGGGAAGGCATCGGACATTTTTATATTCAAAGCGATGGCAGCGTTTCATTCAGCTGTTATAGCGGTAATATGGACGGTTATGGATTTGACTGGGAATACATGGCGGATGATCTCTATGGACAGGAAAATGATAAAGGCGAATTTGATCAGGTAAATCGCGGAACACCGGAATATAAAACCGAAACCTCTGAAAGTGTGGCAGAGAGCATGGAAAATGAAGAAGATGATGCGTGGATGGAATCCTTTAAGCAGGCAGTTTACGATTGTGCAGATCAGGACTGGCAGGCATTGACGGATCGGATACCGGAAGCTGTGTGGGAAAATATTGCCGGAACAACATCCTTTGATGTGGAAGAAATTATTCGGTCCTATCAGGAAGACAGCATGCGAAATTGTGATTTTATTGCAGATATGGATACCTGGAGAATGGAGGAAGTGAAAGAAGCCGATGAGGGTACGCTGAAAGGCTTTCAGGAAATGTTTGGTCTTGAGAATACGACCCGCGGTGTGTGGCTGGACGTAACATTTACAGATGTAAATGGCAATGAAGAAAATGCTGACTGGTTTTCATGCTGGGAAGTTGATGGCGAATGGATTTGTTTCTGTATAGAAATCGGATGACAGATATAAAAACAGCGGATGGACTGCAAAAGCAGTCCATCCCTTGTTTTTTACGTATTCATGTTACATACGGCAGGAGCCGTCACGAAGCCGCCGGCCGTTGCCCTGATGTCCGGTATCCTGGACATAACCATTGCCGCTGCCCTGCTGTCTGCTGCCATAGCCATTGTCGCTGTCATCAGATACATAGGGACAGTTTTCCGGATTTCTTCTTTCACAGCATTCCTGAGCCGCCCACTGGGATACCAGCAGCATAGGCGGTGTGGAAGTATTGATAGCTGCAGCCATGGCGTGACCGGAAGAAAATGTCAGGGTCAGGGCGGCTGCAAGTCCTGTGATGATAACTTTTGTTTTTTTCATAATAGCACCTCCTGCAGATTAATGGAATGTTATCGGATCTTTAATATTATCTTATACACAAGGTGTGGCAAAATTATGTTTTTTATCGGGAATTCCTGTGGTAAAATGATATCCATAAGACATAATAAAAACAAATATTTCTGTTATTGTTTTTTTAAAGGAGGCCGGAATATGGACAGGATTCTCATCGCCGATGATAATCGGCAGATCACAAAAATTCTTGGCGAGTTTGTTAAAAAAGAAGGTTTTGAGCCGATGATGGCTTATGATGGCGAGGAAGCATTGGAAATGTTTTATAAAGAGAGCTTCGTCCTTCTTTTGCTGGATGTCATGATGCCAAAAAAAGATGGTTTTCAGGTATGCCGGGAAATTCGAAAAAATTCCAATGTTCCGATTATTATGGTGACGGCCCGTGGCGAGGATTTTGAACGGATTATGGGGCTGGATATTGGCGCGGATGATTATATTGTCAAACCCTTTTCCGGAGGTGAAGTTATGGCCCGGGTGCGGGCGGTACTGCGCAGGCTCAGCGCCGGTGAAACAGCTTCTGGCCGAAAAACGCTTTCCTATGATAATTTAACCCTGTGCCTGGATGACGGACGGGTAACGGTGGGCGACAGGGAAATTTCTCTGACAAAGAAAGAACTTGAAATTTTGTGGACGTTGCTTGAAAATAAGGGGAAAATCTTTTCCAGAGATCATTTGCTGGACAGCCTGTGGGGATATGATTATGCCGGAGATAACCGGACGGTGGACAGCCATATCAAACGGCTGCGGTCAAAGCTGGATGCCCAGGCGCATCCAGCGTGGCAGATTAAAACAGTCTGGGGAATGGGCTACAAATTTGAGGAGATACATGAATGAAATATAAGATGACATACAGGCTTATCGGCTATTTTTCGGCAGTGCTTCTATTGTTTTCAGTCGCCGTTGGCGGGCTGTTTATGCTTTTGTCATGGAGACAGATGACAGAGGTCTATGAAGAAGAACTGAAGACCCGGGCCGTATCGATTGCAGAAACACTTTCCGGTTTTGAACAGAGTGATGTGAAAAACCGGGGATATGGAAAGGGCAGCGGTACCGGAGGATATCTTCGGTTTATTGATGATATTGCCATGAGCGAGGTATGGTTAGTGGACGAGAAGGCACGGACGATTGAAACGACACATATGGGAAGTGCCTTATCCATGGGAGAGCTGCCGGAAGGTGCTGAGGCGGTGGTTGAGGCAGTTTTTCAGGGGCAGGTGGAAATCAGCCGGGAATTCAGCCCTGTTGTCGGTGTGCCCTCAGTGACGGTCGGCGCTCCGGTAAGAGGCAGTGACGGAAATATTATGGCGGCGATTCTTCTTCACAGCCCGGTGGCGGGCATTGAAGAGTTCCGGCAGGAAGGGATGAAAATATTATGGATTTGTATTATTGCCGCGCTGTTTTGCGGTATTATCCTTTCGACGCTTCTGGCACGGCGTTTTATCCGGCCATTAAAAAAGATGGGAGCCGCCGCCGGAAGACTCACGGACGGGGATTACAGTGCCCGTACCGGAGTCCGTCAGAATGATGAAATCGGCGCCCTGGCCGGAAATCTGGACACCCTTTCTGAAAGACTGCAGATGCTGAATCAGGAGAGGGAAAATGAAGAACAGCTTCGCCGGGATTTTATGTCCGGTATTTCCCATGAGCTGAGAACTCCGGTGACGGTGATCAAAGGCTCTCTGGAAGTTCTCAACGAAGGCATGGTAAAGGATGAAGGGGAGAGAGGAGAATATTTGCAGCAGATGCTGGCGGATGCTGATTACCTTCAGCGGCTGGTGAATGATTTGCTGGAGCTTTCCAGACTTCAGAACACGGGATTTAAAATTGAAAAAGGCTCTTTGAATTTGATGGATGTTCTGGAGGAATCCCTGCGTTCTATGCGCCGGATGGCCGATGTGAAGCATATAAAAATGACATTGGAAAATTCAGCCGGTCCCCTTCCCTTTATAGGAGATTATGGCCGTTTGAGGCAGATGTTTACAGTGATTCTTGACAATGCCGTAAAATTTTCACCGGACAACAGTGCGGTGGAAATTAAAGTGGAGTCTATGGAAGGATGCAATCTCATTGCTGTCCGGGATTTTGGAAAAGGTATCCCTGAATCGGATATTCCTCATATTTTTGAGCGGTTTTACAGAGGACGCAGGGAAGAAGAATATTCGGGTACGGGACTTGGACTGGCTATTGCAAAGGAGATAGCAAAACGGCATGCGATACAGCTTTACTGCGAAAGTGTAGTGGAGCAGGGGACAGTTTTTTATTTTAGATTTAAAGGTGGGGATGAAGAATGCGAATATTGTGGGGACTATTAATTCCACTGATTGGAACGACAGCCGGGGCGGCCTGTGTTTTTCTGTTAAAAAACGAAATAAAACCGGGCGTCCAGAAGGCGCTGCTTGGTTTTGCTTCCGGAGTGATGGTTGCCGCATCGGTGTGGTCTCTTTTGATTCCGGCCATGGATATGTCTGAGGGAATGGGACGGTTTGCCTATGTGCCTGCCGCTGTGGGATTGCTGCTTGGGATGGTATTTCTGCTGATACTTGACCGTTGTATTCCTCATTTGCATTTGGGCAGTGATACACCGGAGGGACCTGAAAAAAGAGTTGGAAAAACGGCGATGCTGGTTCTGGCAGTCACACTCCATAATATTCCTGAGGGAATGGCTGTCGGCGTAGTGTTTGCCGGACTTCTTTCAGGAAGCGGAGAGATTACAGCAGCCGGAGCGCTGACGCTGGCTCTGGGGATTGCCATTCAGAATTTTCCTGAAGGTGCAGTGATATCCCTGCCTTTAAAAAGCGAGTCCGGACTGGGATCGGGCAGGGCCTTTCTTTATGGCTTTTTATCCGGAGCTGTGGAGCCGGTGGCAGCAGGGATGACAGTACTTCTGAGCGGAGTGATCACGCCGGTACTGCCCTATGTTCTGGCCTTTGCGGCCGGAGCGATGCTGTATGTGGTTGTCGAAGAATTGATTCCGGAAGCCAGTGAAGGAAAGCACAGCAATATAGGGACGATTGGTTTTGCCCTGGGTTTTGTTCTGATGATGGTGCTGGATGTGGCGCTGGGATAAAAAAAGAAGGTTTTCAGAACCGGAAGGGTACCGGTCTGAAAACCTTTTTCTATATAATACCTTTAACTTTTGCCTGACGGTTTTGAATGGATTTGATGATCGGAACAAGGAAGGAGGCAACGACACCTCCGGCAAAACCGTTATTATAGAGGTTCATACCACTGTAGACAACGCCGATGTTCAGGGCAACGGCAGCGTGGATAAAACCGGCGACAAGGCCGGCAATCACCCCGAACTGTCCCGCAATAGGCGCCAGGGTTGTAGAGAAAAGCAGCGCCAGTACAGCGGAAGGATCGGTAATGGACCATGGTCCACAGAAACTGGCCAGAGTCACACCGAGCATGATGGGTGCAATATTTCTGAGATTTTTCCCCGCTGCGGAGAAACCGACAATGGTAAAAATACCGCCGATACTCGGACCGTTTAATTCTGCGCCGACGACAATAACGAATAATGTAGAAAAAATTCCGTTGACGCCCATATTGACAATGGTTGGGCAGAAACCTTCGCTGAAAGTGAAGTCGGTGCCGCCAATTCCCGGATATTTCAGGATATTTACATATTTACGGAAAACATTTTGTCCGGCAATGACTCCGATAATGATTAAAAAGACAAAGAATGAAATCAATATTTCCATGAAAAGGATGTTGTATCCGGTGGCCCAGAGTTTTTGACTTTCCAGAGAAATACCCAGGGATTTATACACGGAAATAACAATCGTGGCAATAATTCCGGCGGCAAATCCGGCATTATACAGGGAATACCCCTTGTGGGTGTTATACAGGTGGGCGCAGAGCGGCGGCAGAGCAAAGCCAATCGAAGTGCCGACCAGAAGGCTGAGTAACAGGCATACCGGAAGGGGCAGTGACGGAAGATGCATTGTCTGGGTAATGATTGGAGAAAGACAGGTGCCGTAAATACCAATATATATGTAGTTGGATAAATGGGCTCTGTGGTAACGGGCATAGGCATAGACACCCAGAATGATCATCCAGATATTAAAAATATTTTTTCCGAAAAGGGAAAATCCGAACATCAGGGAAAGTGCTGCAATCGTATTGCCATCAATGTTCATTTTGAGAAAATAGATAATGGCGATACACATGATGGTTGTCAGACTGGCATTGATCAGGGCTGCACCCGCACCGCCAACGACAACGTAGTCTGTGATGAGGACATCCGGCTCTACGACGATCGAATAAAGTCCCCGAAGCATTTCGGGAAAAGGCTGGAGAAGGAGACCCCATAATAAAAAATAACCGGGTGCCAGAGTCAGCAGAAGAAATTGAATATTTCTTGGCAGTATGACCGGTTCCTTATGGACCTTATTTGTAAAACCGATATTTGTACTAAAACGCATATATGTGTTCCTTCCTGATAGAAATTTTTTCAGAGCAAAAAACGCTATGTCTTATATTCTAAGACACAGCGTTTTATTTTGTCAATATTTTGTCAGAAGTTTATTTGTTTTTTTCCTGTTCTGCCATCATCATCGCACGGACTTTTAATGGAAGGCCAAATAATGTGATGAAACCGGAGGCATCGTTATGGTCATAAAGCTCGCCGGTTGTGAAGGAGGCCAGAGATTCGCTGTACAGGGAATATGGAGAGGTTGTACCGGCTTTGATGATATTGCCTTTGTACAGTTTGAACTTCACTTCTCCGGTTACATATTTCTGGGTGGATTCAACGAAAGCCTGAACAGCTTCACGGAGTGGTGTGAACCATTTTCCTTCGTAAACAATCTGAGCCATCTTGTTGCCCATGTCTTTTTTCACTTCCATTGTTGCCCGGTCGAGAACCAGTTCTTCAAGCTGGTCATGGGCTTCCATGAGGATTGTTCCGCCAGGTGTTTCATAAACGCCACGGGATTTCATGCCAACAACGCGGTTTTCAACGATGTCAACGATGCCGATACCGTGTTTTCCGCCGAGAGCATTTAATTCAGTGATGATTTCAGAAACCTTCATCGCTTTTCCGTTTAAAGTTTTCGGAACACCGGCTTCGAATGTCATGGATACATATTCCCCTTCGTCCGGCGCTTTTTCAGGAGTTACGCCCAGAACGAGGAGATCATCGTAGTTTGGTTCATTGGCAGGGTCTTCCAGTTCCAGACCCTCGTGGCTGATGTGCCATAAGTTACGGTCACGGCTGTAGCTGTGGCTTGCATCGAAAGGCAGGTCAATGCCGTGCTGCTTGCAGTATTCAATTTCATCTTCACGGGACTGCATGGTCCATACATCGGTCATACGCCATGGAGCAATGATTTTGATGTCCGGAGCCAGAGCTTTAATTCCGAGTTCAAAACGGATCTGATCGTTTCCTTTGCCTGTAGCGCCGTGGCAGATGGCAGAAGCATTTTCCTTACGGGCAATTTCCACAAGTCTTTTGGCGATCACCGGACGGGCCATGGATGTGCCGAGAAGGTATTTATTCTCGTAAACAGCGCCGGCCTGTACACAAGGAACGATATATTCATCGCAGAATTCATCAATAATATTTTCGATATATAACTTGGAAGCGCCGGATAATTTGGCACGTTCTTCCAGACCGTCAAGCTCTTCGCCCTGACCGCAGTCGATGCAGCAGCAAATAACTTCGTAATCAAAATTTTCTTTTAACCATGGGATAATGGCTGTGGTGTCCAGACCGCCGGAATAGGCTAAAATAACTTTTTCTTTCATAACAAAAACCTCCTGAATCGTGTCTATGTATTCTTTTGTTCATTTCATTCTTCACATAATATACACCACTTCGGAATGAAAATCAATAGCTTTTTAAAATAAAAATGTATTTTTATGAATAAAAATAGTAATAATATGCATTAATAATGAATAAAATGCAAAAAATATACATAAATATAAAAAACAGGGCTTTACAGCCTTCAGAAATTGTATTATTATAGGAAAAGATATTATTTCAGGCAGAGGCCGGAAAAAATTTATCAGTCAGAAAGAAGAGGGGATACATATGATTAAAGCAGGAATTATTGGCTCTACGGGCTATGCCGGACAGGAACTTGTCCGATTGCTCATGGGGCATAAAGATGTGGAAATTGTCTGGTATGGCTCCAGAAGTTATATAGATAAGAAGTACGCAGACGTTTTTCGAAATATGTTTCAGATTGTGGAAAATACATGTATGGATGATAATATGGATGAGCTGGCGGCGGCAGTGGACGTGATTTTTACGGCGACGCCGCAGGGACTTTGTGCATCGCTGGTCAGTGAAGATATCCTTAAGAAGGTTAAAATTATTGACCTGAGTGCAGATTTTCGTATTAAAGATGTTTCGGTTTATGAAAAATGGTACGGTCTGAAACATGTGTCACCGGAATTTATTCCGGAAGCCGTTTACGGCCTCTGTGAAATCAACCGGGAATCCATTAAAGGGGCGCGACTGATCGCGAATCCGGGATGTTATACGACCTGCTCCATTCTGACAGCTTATCCGCTGGTAAAGGAAGGGCTTATCGATGCCCATTCTATTATTATTGATGCGAAGTCCGGAACCTCCGGTGCGGGCCGTGGAGCCAAAGTGGATAATCTGTTCTGTGAAGTCAATGAAAATATGAAAGCTTACGGTGTAACGAGCCATCGCCATACACCGGAAATCGAGGAGCAGCTTGGTTATGCTGCCGGTGAGGAGATTCTTCTGAATTTCACACCCCACCTTGTTCCGATGAACCGGGGAATTCTTGTGACAGCTTATGGGAATCTCAAAGAAGGGGTCACAGAAGCAGATATCCGTGCCGCTTATGATAAATATTATAAAGATGAAAAATTTGTCCGGGTTCTCGAACCCGGTGTATGTCCGGAAACCCGATGGGTGGAGGGCAGCAATTATACAGATATTAATTTTAAGGTGGATCCGAGAACCCATCGTGTCGTTATGATGGGAGCCCTCGATAATCTGGTTAAAGGCGCAGCCGGACAGGCGGTTCAGAATATGAATCTGATTTTTGGGTTGAAGGAATCGGAAGGTCTGGAACTTGTACCGATGTTTCCATAGGAGGAGTAAGGATATGAAGACGATTGAAGGCGGAGTTACCGCAGCGAAAGGATTTGAGGCGGCTGCAACAGCAGCGGAGATCAAGTATAAAGGCCGTACAGATATGGCCATGGTTTACAGTCAGAAGCCCTGTGTGGCTGCCGGAACATTTACAACCAATGTGGTAAAGGCAGCTCCGGTCAAATGGGATCAGGAAATTGTCTATAACCAGCCCTATGCTCAGGCGGTTATTATTAACTCAGGGATTGCCAATGCCTGTACCGGTGTGGAAGGTTACGGTTATTGTAAAGAAACAGCCAGCGGTGCGGCAGAGATTCTCGGAATTCCTGAAACCAGCGTTCTTGTGGCGTCTACCGGGGTTATCGGTATGCAGCTGCCAATAGACCGGATTAAAGCGGGTTCTGCAAAGCTGGCGGAAATTAAAAAAGATACGATTGAGGCCGGACATGAGGCGGCCCAGGCGATTATGACGACAGATACAGTGCCAAAGGAAATCGCGGTGGAATTTACCATCGGCGGTAAAACGGTAACCATGGGCGGTATGTGCAAGGGCTCCGGCATGATTCATCCGAATATGTGTACCATGCTTGGATTTATTACAACAGATGCGGCGATTTCCAAGGAATTGCTTCAGGAGGCCCTGAGCGAAGATATTAAAGATACTTATAATATGGTTTCTGTCGATGGGGATACATCCACCAACGATACGGTGCTTCTTCTGGCCAATGGTATGGCAGAAAATCCGGAAATCAGGGAAAAGGGTGAAGATTTTGAAACCTTTAAAAAGGCGTTAAACACAGTGAATACGTATTTATGCCGTAAAATTGCCGGAGACGGTGAAGGAGCAACAGCTCTCTTTGAAGTAAAGATTCTGGGAGCAAAAACTAAGGCTGATGCGGTGACACTGAGTAAGTCTGTTGTGACATCCAGTCTGACAAAGGCAGCTATTTACGGTCATGATGCCAACTGGGGACGGATTTTATGTGCCATGGGTTATTCTGGCGTTCAGTTTGATCCGGAAGTTGTGGATCTGTATTTTGAAAGCGCTGCCGGAAAAATTCAGATTATGGAAAATGGTGTTTCTACCGGATACAGTGAAGAAGAGGCAACAAGGATTTTATCCGAGCCGGAAGTGACAGCCATTGCCGATGTAAAGATGGGAGATGCCACGGCAACGGCCTGGGGCTGTGATCTGACCTATGATTATGTAAAAATTAATGCGGATTACCGCAGTTAGGAGCGGAGAGACATGAATGCAGATATGGATAAATACCTGGAAAAAGCGGAGGTGCTGATTGAGGCCCTTCCATATATACAGCGTTTCAACCGGAGGATTATCGTTGTCAAATACGGTGGAAGTGCCATGATTGATGACGAATTGAAAAAACATGTCATTCAGGATGTGACATTGCTGAAACTGGTCGGATTTAAGCCGATTATCGTTCATGGCGGCGGTAAGGAAATCAGCCGGTGGGTCAGCAAGGTAGGGATGGAGCCTCGTTTTATTAACGGACTCCGTGTTACCGATGCGGATACCATGGAAATCGCAGAAATGGTTTTAAATAAGGTGAATAAAAGTCTTGTTCAGATGGTTCAGGAGCTGGGCGTAAAGGCTGTTGGTATCAGCGGCAAGGATGGCGGCCTTCTGACGGTAGAAAAGAAATACTCCAATGGGGAGGATATCGGTTTTGTCGGAGAAATTACGGAAGTAAATCCGAAAATTCTTCTGGATCTTCTGGAAAAGGACTTTCTTCCGATTATCTGTCCGGTAGGTCTGGATAAAGATTTTAATACATACAACATTAATGCGGATGATGCGGCCTGTGCCATTGCCAAGGCGGTCGATGCAGAAAAACTGGCATTTTTGACGGATATCGAAGGTGTGTATAAGGATTTTGAGGATAAAAACAGTCTGATTTCCGAACTGACGATTCAGGAAGCCCATGCACTTATCGAGGAAGGCTTTATCGGCGGCGGCATGCTTCCGAAGCTGAATAACTGTATTGATGCCATTGATAATGGGGTATCCCGGGTACATATTATGGATGGACGGATTCCCCACTGTCTGCTGCTGGAAATCTTTACAAATAAAGGCATCGGTACAGCCATTTTAGGTGAAGAGGAAGGACGGTATTATCATGGTGACGAATGAATTTAAAGATTATGCGGAAGAAGCCATTATTCATACGTATAACCGTTTTCCTGTAGTCTTTGACCATGGCGACGGTGTTTATCTTTATGATAGGGACGGACGAAAATATCTGGATTTTGCGGCCGGTATTG
>DBGCEW010000124.1:0-4299 GCA_048357495.1 Frisingicoccus sp. | reverse complement strand
GATAAAGCAAAGGTTCTGTGGTAGGATAAAAGCAAAGAAAGGCTTTAGGCTATCCGCAGAATCGGAAAGGATAGCATATGAGTGAAACGGAAGATAAAAAAAGAGAAAAACGGCATCAGGAAGATCTTGAGCGTCTGCGTAGTTTCCGACCGATTGACGATACATTCATGCGGGGACTTTTTAAAGATAATCTCCCACTGGCAGAACTGGTTCTTCGGATTATTACCGGGAAAAAGGATCTGACACTGTTAAAGTGTGAAACACAGGCGGATTTAAAGCGGGTGACCGGAGCAAGGTCGATTTGCCTGGATGCGTATGCAGAGGACAGTACAGGGAAAAAATACGATATGGAGGTTCAACGGTCGGATAATGGAGCCGATCCGCATCGTGCGAGATACCATTCCAGTGTGATGGACGTGGAAAATCTCGATGAAAAGCAGGATTACAGAGACTTGCCGGATACTTATGTGATCTTTATCACGGAAAAAGATTATTATAAGGCAGGGAAGCCAATGTATGTGATTCAGAATATGAACCTTACGCTGAACCAGCCGTTTGAGGATGGAACACATATTTTATATGTAAATGGCGAATACCGCGGCGATTCGGATTTGGGCAAGCTGATGCACGATTTTAATTGTACGGATGCGGAAGATATGTATTTTGACCTATTGGCGGAAAAGACGCGGTATCTAAAAGAGAATCCGAAAGGAGTGAATGAAATGTGCAAGGTTATGGAAGATTTGAGAAATGAGAGCTACGCGGAAGGACGCGAAGAAGGACGCGAAGAACAGGCAAAAATAACTGCTTTCAGAATGGGCAAAAAAGGGCGTTCACCGGAAGAAATCGCGGAGCTGATTGATTTTGACGTGGAAACAGTGAAAAAATGGCTGCAAACTACAGAAGAGTAAAAGAATAAAGGAATGCAGTCAAAATCGCAGAGCAGCAGCGGATTGGAAATTAAGTATAGTTAATTTTGAAGCTGGGAAAAATTTAGGTATTTGTGGAGAATTCAAAAGTTCTATTGCATAAAAATTTTCATTATGGCATAATATATTATAGAATTGCGGCGGACGTCTGCGGACTATGCCTAAGGGAGTTGGATGCGTCCAGCTTCCTTTTTTACTTTTTAGCAAATTTACATCTTTTTCGTCCATGTTATATTAGTACATAGGTGGACGGAAAATGATGATTTTCGTGATACGAATCTGCAACATTTCAGCAGATCTATAAGAACGTCGGTGCATCTCAGGATGATGCAGAGAAATTTAATCCCAACTTTGGGCAATAGTTTACGGATTTGACGGGAAATAGTGCGCAATATTGCGCCTGTGCGCAGAAAAGGCGCCCGAAATGGAAATTTGGTAAAATTTACAAATTCTGGTATTATTGACAAATAAATTCTATGCTTTTATAATGAAACTACCCTTTAGCAGAAAGCATTTCAATTTTCAAATCAGCATTTTTTTCATTTTTAAAAGGCAGTGATCTGCCTTTTTCAAGGGCGATTCAAGCTGCTATACCTGTTGCTGTGCGCAACAGGAAGCAGCTAAATTGCAGATCCCTACATCAAAGGACAACAATTGAATAAAAAATTTATATTCTGTGAGGAAAAGCCATGAAGAAAGAGATCAGTCTGGCGGAAGCTGCGCAGGAGCTGCAATTGTCCAAGACAACCATATCCCGTGCACTTTCCGGAAAAGGAAGGATCGGGAAAGAGACACAGGATCGTATTGCGCGTTTCCTTGAGGAACAAAACGCAGTGGTAAAAACCAGAAGTGGCATGGAGAAGAGCAAAAATATCGCAATTCTTTTTCCTGCCCATGCAATCGTTGCAGAAACCCCTTTCTTCCAGAACTGTCTGGCCGGTGTTTATGCCTATTGCAGTCAGAAAGGATATGACCTTTTCTATGTATCGGAAAAGGATGACGATCTTTCAAAATTAAAACAACTGTTGGATAGGAAGAAGGTAGACGGTTTTATTCTGACACACTACCAGCTGGGGAACAACCTGATTCAATATCTGCAGATGAAGAAGGTACCTTTTGTCCTTATCGGCTCCATTGACGATGATTCTGTGATCCAGGTGGACAGTGATCATAAAGCAGCAGGAATTGAACTGGCATCCATGTTATTGCGAAACGGGGAGAAAAACATAGCGCTGCTTTCAGCTGACAGCAATAATATGGTCAATCGGTACAGATGTGAAGGATTCCTGGGTGTGATCTGTCAAAAAGGAAGCAGTAATAACCAGGAACTGTTTTTTCAGAATGTGGATGGGCCTATGGAACTGGATCGGGCTGTTTTAAAAATCGTGGACAATAAGGCGGATTGTGCAGTGTGTACGGATGACGCCCTGTGCAAAAAGCTTGTTCGCAAGCTTCAGGAATATGGATGCCGGATACCAGAGGAGATCAGGGTCGCGTCCATGCACGACAGTATCCATATGGAAATGAACAATCCTCCAATTACGGCCATCCGGGTGGATGGTCATCAATTGGGATCAATAGCAGCAAAGGTTCTGATCGGAATGCTGGAAGGGAAAAAGATGCCGATTAAGAGTTGTGCTAATTACGAAATCCGCCTGAGACAATCGACAAAAAGAAAGAAGGAGAAACTGATATGAAACAAAAAAATAATTTTCTCGGTAAGCTGAAACGATATCGGGTTTTATTGTTAATGCTCCTTCCGGCCGTGCTGTATGTGATCCTATTCAACTATATTCCTATGGCCGGGATCGTTCTGGCATTTAAGAAATATAACTATGTAGACGGTATCTTCGGGAGTCCATGGAATGGGGTGGATAATTTTAGGTTCTTTTTTAAATCCGGTCAGGCATGGAAAGTGACCAGGAACACCTTCTTGTATAATGCGGCCTTTATTATCGTCAATAACATTTTGCAGCTGGCGGTGGCAATTTTTCTGGTGGAAATCAAAAATAAGAGATTTCGCAAAGTTTCCCAGTCCTTTATGTTCTTGCCCTATTTTATTTCATGGGTCGTGGTATCCGTAATTGCCTTCAATATCCTGAGTTACGACTATGGAATCGTGAATAAGGTGATTGTTGCGTTCGGCGGAGAAAAAGTAAACCTGTATAACATGCCGAAAATATGGCCTCTAATTATTATTGTATTCAATGCCTGGAAAAGTGTGGGATATGGCTCCATTCTTTACCTGGCTTCCATTATGGGAATTGACACATCCATCTACGAGGCAGCCGAGATTGACGGAGCAGGGAAATTGCAGCGCATTTTTAAAATTACCATTCCGATGGTGCGTCCTACCATGATTATTTTGGTGCTGCTGGCAGTAGGCGGAATTTTCAGAGGAAATTTTGATCTGTTTTACAATTTAATCGGAACCAATGGCACGTTGTATGATGTGACGGATGTGATCGATACGTTTACCTTCCGTGCACTCATCAACAACAATGATATTGGAATGGCTGCAGCGTCTGGCTTTTTCCAGTCCGTTTTATGCTTTGTAACCGTTATTTTCGCAAACCGTTTGGTTTCGAGCTACGATAAGGATTATGCATTATTTTAGGAGAGAATGCGATGAAGAAAAAAAGTTTAAAGAAGTCAGGACGAAAAAAGATCAGTGGCGTAAATGTGGTCGGATACCTGTTTTGCAGTCTGATAGCGCTTGTTTGCCTGATTCCTTTTATCATGGTGCTGGCAGCATCATTTACTTCGGAAGAAGCGATTTCCCTATATGGATTCAGTCTGTGGCCGAAAGAATTTTCGCTGGAAGCATATAAGGCAGTTTTCAAGTCGCCGGCGGTAGTGGCGAAAGCCTATCTTGTCACGATCACGCTGACTTTAGCAGGTACGGCGATAGGCTTGTTGCTGCAGACTATGACCGCATATGTCCTTTCCAGACGAGATTTTGAATGGCGAGGCGGTTTCTCTTTCTTCTTTTATTTTACGACTTTATTTAACGGAGGATTGGTTTCCATATACATCCTGATGACAAGATACCTGGGATTGAAAAATTCCTACCTGGCTCTGTTGCTCCCATTGCTTTTTAACGTTTATAATCTGCTGATCATGAAAAGTTATATGCTGTCCGTTCCGGAGTCTTTGATCGACGCTGCGAAAATCGATGGCTGCGGGGACTTTATGATGCTTTTCCAGGTAGTTATGCCGCTGGTTCGTCCTGCTCTGGCAACAGTAGGACTTTTCATTGCACTGGCCTATTGGAATGACTGGTATAATGCAATGCTTTACATATCGGACAACGAAATGTTTCCGCTACAGTATTTCCTTTATGAACAAATCAACAATATTCAGGCATACC
>DBGCEW010000123.1:0-15199 GCA_048357495.1 Frisingicoccus sp. | reverse complement strand
TCGGACAACAAAATAATGTTAACTGATATGGGGTATTAGCTCAGTCGGTAGAGCACTTGACTTTTAATCAAGTTGTCCGGGGTTCGAATCCCCGATGCCTCATTCAAATGAAAAGCCGGATTACAATGTATGTAGTCCGGTTTATTTTATTTTCTTGTGATTATCAGCAATTCTTTGGCATATTTATAGAAAAATTCTATAAATAAGACCTATAGACGATATATGATGATTGTGTTAGAATAAAAAACAGACATTGTTAAATAACAGACATGATTTAAGAAGGTGAATTTTTATTAACAGAAATTTTAAAGTTTTTTTAAAGTATGCGATATGTATTGCGGTTATAATAATTGTTATTATCCGGATGGACAGAATTGTTTCATGGATGGATAATTTTTTTGGTATTATTTTTCCGTTGGTTTTAGGCTGTCTGGTGGCCTATGTGTTGAATATTATTATGAAATTTTTGGAGAAAAACTGGTTTCCCGATTCTCCAAAGCCTTTGCTTCAGAGAACACGGAGAGGCGTATGCCTGTTTATCTCTATATTTTTGATTATTGGGGCCTTCCTTTTGATTATTCGTATTGTGGTACCCGAGCTGATGGATGCATTTGCCGTCATTGGCGATGAGATACCGGTGTATTTTGAAAAAATCCAGAGTTGGATTGTAAAAAATGGCGAGATGTTTCCGACAATTTCTGAAAGTATCGGAAAGATGCGGATTGACTGGCAGGAATTATTCCAGAAAATTGTTTCTTACGCAACCAGCGGAGTGACATCCATGCTGAATTCAGCGGTCATTTTCGTCACCCGGTTTCTGGGTTCTGTGGTGAATATTTCTATTGCCATTATATTTGCCGTGTACATTTTATTAAATAAAGAAAAATTAAAAGCCCAGGCGGTCACCCTGGAGAAAGTTTATTTAAAGCCTTCTATGCTTCATCAGATCAATAAGGTTGTTTATACAGCACATAGCTGTTTTACCAGTTTTATCAGCGGCCAATGTGTAGAAGCGGTTATTTTGGGCATTTTATGTACTGTGGGAATGTTTATTCTCAGATTTCCCTATGCACCGATGGTAGGAACATTTATCGGCGCTACGGCGTTGATACCGATGGTAGGCGCATACATTGGAGCCGTTGTGGGCGCATTTATGATCTTTACCGTTTCGCCGATTAAGGCGCTGGGATTTATTATATTTATTGTGGTGCTTCAGCAGTTGGAAGGAAACCTGATTTATCCGAAGGTTGTGGGTGCTTCGATCGGTTTGCCGGGAATGTGGGTGCTTACAGCAGTGACGATTGGCGGCGGCCTGGGAGGTATTCCGGGAATGCTCATTGGGGTTCCCCTCGCGGCGACAATTTACCGGTTGATCAGCCAGGATGTTAAAGAGCGTATGTCAAAGATGAATAAAAAAAATGAATCAGAGGAGTAGAATATGAGAAAGACAAAAATTATATGCACACTTGGTCCGGCATCTGAAAGTGAACAGGTTTTAAGAAGTTTAATGCTCGAAGGAATGGATGTGGCAAGATTCAATTTCTCTCATGGCACTCACGAAGAACAGTTGGAAAAATTTAACCGTGTGGTAGCGCTTCGTGAAGAGTTAAATCTTCCGGTGGCTGCCTTATTGGATACAAAGGGACCGGAAATCCGTCTCGGTAAATTTGAAAATGGCAAAGTTGAGCTGAATAAAGGCGATAAGCTGACTTTGACAACACGGAGTGTTGTAGGAAATAAAGATATTGTTTCTATTAATTATAGTGGTTTACCGAAGGACGTTAAGGCCGGAAACCGGATTCTTCTGGATGATGGACTGATTGAGCTTTATATTAATGAAATCAGTGATACAGAGATTTTTTGTACGGTAGAGAATTCTGGCATTATTTCTGACCAGAAGGGTGTCAATGTACCGGATGTGAATCTGTCCATACCATTCATCAGCCAGAAGGATTATGAAGATATTTGTTTTGGTATTGAACATGGATTTGATTTTATTGCAGCTTCCTTTACGCGGACAGCAGAAGATGTTTTGGAAATCCGTAAGATTCTGGAGGAGAAAAACAGCGGTCACATTAATATTATTGCTAAAATTGAAAACATGCAGGGTGTACAGAATATTAATGAAATTATCCGGGTGGCAGACGGTATTATGGTTGCCCGGGGGGATATGGGTGTAGAAATTCCTATGGAAGAAGTTCCGGTCCTTCAGAAAAAAATCATTCGTAAGGTGTATCAGGCAGGAAAGCAGGTTATTACAGCAACACAGATGCTGGATTCCATGATGAAAAATCCACGGCCGACCCGTGCAGAGGCTACAGACGTAGCGAATGCGATTTATGACGGAACCAGTGCCATTATGCTTTCCGGTGAAACTGCCGCAGGAGCCTATCCGGTAGAAGCACTGCAGACAATGGTAAAAATTGCGGAACGTACAGAAATCGATATCAATTACCGCCGTCGTTTTTCCGAAATGGGTTCCGGGGCAATTAATGATGTAACGAATGCGATTTCCCATGCCACCTGTACCACAGGTATGGATTTAAATGCGGCAGCGATTATTACCGTAAGTAAGTCAGGAAGAACAGCAAGGATGATTTCAAAATTCCGTCCAACCTGTCCGATCATTGCCTGTACAATATCCAAAGCTGTTTATCGTCAGCTGAATTTATCCTGGGGAGTTAAACCGATTATTATTTGTGAACGGGGAACAACGGATGACCTGTTTGAAACAGCCGTTGAAGCTGCACAGGAGAATGGTTTTGTAAAACAGGGAGATATTACCGTAATTACCGCCGGAGTTCCGTTAGGGGTTTCGGGAACAACGAATATGATTAAAGTCCAGGTTGTCGGACATATTCTTGCAAATGGTAAGGGAATTAATAAACGCAAAGTACGTGGTCAGCTCTGTGTCTGCCATTCTAAAGAAGATTTATTTGCTCATTATCAGCCAGGAGATATTGTTGTTATTCAGGATACAGATAATCAGATGCTGGAACAGTTGAAAACGGCTTCGGGAATCGTTGTTGAGAAGGGCGGTTTGGATGCTCATGCGGTAACGGTAGGTCTGAGTCTGGATATTCCGGTATTGATTGATGTGAAAAACGCCACGGATATCTTAAAAAGCGGCGTGTTTGTGAATATGGACTGTGAAAACGGCGTTATTGTTGCCGGAGAATAAAGAAATGTATGATAAACGGGTATTCGGAATTTGCCGGATACCCGTTTTTAAATCATTATTTTTCAGCATATTGACATGCAAGCTTTGCACAATAAGCGATAATTTCCATACAGTTTTTCTTTCTTGGTTTGGAATCAAAGTCACCAAAAGGCTGGGACATTTCATGGCAGATCAATGTTCCGTATTCACCTTCAATTTCTTTGACCATTTCTCCGAAAATCGGATAAATATCTCCCTGTAAATGCTTGATACGATCACCCATTTCCTCTTTAGGGCCAAAAGGATTTCGTCGTCCTTTCACTGTGCCCAGGGCCAGAACAGCTCCGGTAATGGCGCCGCATATATTTTTTGTATGACCGATACCGCCGCCGAAACCGGTAGCCATACAAAGAATTTCTTCAGGAAGATCTGTATCATACATATCCATAAAGGTTTTCAGTACACATTCCGTACAGTTCAGACCTTGACGGAAATATCCGCGGCTGATATCATCTGCAATCGCCAGTTTTTCTTCCAGTGTTTTCCCCATGATAATTTCTTTTTCCATAAGATGACCTCCAAACGTAAAATTTAATTTTATTGTAGCATAGTTACAAATATTTACCAGTATAAAATAAATTCTTGGCAAATAGTGAACTTGTAATTTCTTTCCAGATATATTAGAATGTATGAAACATTGAAACAGCATTTAAAGAAAGGACTGTGGTAATCATGGAAGCTAAAACAGTATTAGATTCGAGAACCGTGCAGCATCGTATCGTTATGTACCCAGATATTAACGGGTTCGGACGGTTATTTGGCGGCAAGCTTCTTTCGTGGATTGACGAAGTTGCCGGAGCCACAGCACGGCGCCATTGCGGCCGGGATGCAACAACAGTGGCTATAGATAACACCTATTTTAAATCCGGAGTATATCTGAATGATATTGTTGTTTTGATCGGAAAGCTGACCTATGTGGGAAATACGTCGATGGAAGTGCGTATCGATACATACCGGGAAGACCGGGATGGAAAGCGGTATCCGATTAATCGGGCATACTTTGTAATGGTATGCATGGGCGATGATGATAAACCGATGAAAGTACCGCCGCTGGTTCTTGAGAATGACGGTGAGCGTATGGAATGGGAAACGGCGGAAAAACGCCGGGATTTGAGACTTCGCCGCCGGCAGGAAGGCTTTTAAAATACTGAAAAATAGAAACTGCGCTGAAAATCCGGGGATTGCTCCTGTTTTCAGCGCAGTTTTTTAGGTTATTTTCCGGCGAGAATATCAGCGATCAAATCTCTCTCGTCCATAGGATATTTAATGCCTTTAATTTCCTGATAATCTTCATGGCCCTTTCCGGCTAGGATGATGACATCCCCTTCCTGAGCATTGTCAATGCAGTATTTTATAGCTTCTTTACGATCCGGAATCGTTATATATTTTCCCGGGCCGCGTTTAACTCCGGTGAGGATGTCTTTAATAATAGCCATAGGTTCTTCAAATCTCGGGTTATCCGAAGTAACTACGGTTAAATCCGAAAAGTTGGAGGATACTTCACCCATTTCATAGCGCCGGTGGGGATCCCTGTTGCCGCCGCATCCGAACAGTGTTACCAGACGTTTCGGGTGATATTCTTTCAGTGACTGAAGAAGGCTTTCCAGAGCCATAGCGTTGTGTGCGTAATCAATCATCAGTGTAAACTTCGGAGAAATCGGTACGGTCTCAAGGCGGCCTTTGACATGGACATCGGTGAGAGCCTTTAAGATATTTTCCTCAGGCACATTAAAATGATGGCAGATGGCAATGGATGTCAGCGAATTATACACGCTGAAACGGCCCGGAATATCAATTTCTACAGGCATATTCATCTTACCGGTTAACTGATAGGTGACGCCGAGGATTCCGGATTTTTGTAAAAGCTTGATATCGGAAGCCCGGAAATCAGCTTTTTCAGATGTACCAAAGGTTTCCAGATCACAGGTATGTCCTTCAATGATCCGGCTGATATAGGCATCATCCATATTCACAATACCGTGGCGGCATTTTTGGAAAAGTAAGGATTTACAGCGGATGTAATCATCAAAATCTGAGTGTTCATTCGGACCGATATGATCCGGAGCCAGATTTGTAAAAATACCATAGTCAAAAGTAAAGCCATCCACACGGTTCAGCATAAGACCCTGGGAAGAAACTTCCATAACGACACAGTCACAGCCTGCGTTGACCATATCCCGGAAATACTGTTGAACCAGATAGGATTCCGGTGTGGTGTTATTCGCTTTAATCACTTTTTTGCCGATAATAGTCTCAATAGTACCAATGAGACCGGTTTTAAAGCCGGATTTTTCCAGAATGGAACGCACCATATAGGTGGTGGTTGTCTTTCCTTTTGTACCGGTAATACCAATGGTTTTTAAATGCTCTGCCGGGTATCCAAAGTAAGCAGCAGACATATAGGCCAGAGCGCTGCGGGTATTTTTAACCCGGATAACGGTAATGCGTTCCGGGACCTTGACATCTTTTTCCACAATGACTGCGGTAACACCTTTGGTAATCACGTCGGGGATAAATTTATGGCCGTCCATCACCGCGCCGCTGATACATACAAAGACACCATCCGGACAGGCATTTCTTGAGTCATAGAGTAAATGGGATACAGGAATGTCCACAGAACCCTGGATACATTCATAATCCATACGTTCAAGTAAGTGTGATAATTTCATATTAAATTCCTTTCCGTTATTATAAGTCAATTTCTCCGGAAAAAACTTCTGTGGCCGGTCCGGTCATAAAGATATGGTTGGTTTCCGGATCATATTTAATGAGTAAGTCTCCGCCGAGGAGATGGATAAGCACTTCATTTTCTGTTTTTCCATTTAAAATACAGGCCATTGCGCTGGCACAGGCACCGGTGCCGCAGGCAAAGGTTTCACCGGAACCCCTTTCCCATACGCGCATATTTACGGTATGCCGGTCAATGATCTGAATAAATTCCGTATTCACCTGTTCTGGAAAAATAGAGTGCTTTTCAAATCCGGGGCCGATTTTTTCGAGCGGGAGAGAGGCGGTATCATCAACAAAGACAATGGCATGAGGATTTCCCATAGAAATACAGGTCATATTCCAGATTTTACCTTCCACTTCAACAGGTTCATCGATGATACGGTCTTTCGGTATATTGACAGGAATTTCGGATGGGGTAAGAATCGGTTCACCCATGTCTACAGTTACTGTGGTAACTTTTCCATTTTCAACCTGGAGATCCAGATATTTGATTCCGGCAAGGGTTTCAAGAGAAATCCGGGTTTTATCCGTTAAGTGATGGTCATAAACATATTTGGCAATGCAGCGAACCCCATTTCCACACATTTTTCCTTCAGATCCATCCAGGTTATACATAGCCATGCGGAAGTCCGCTTTTTCTGATGGACAAATCAGGATAAGTCCGTCAGAGCCGATGCCAAAATGGCGGTCACTGACAATTTTAGCAACTTCTGAAGGCTGATCAACGGTTTCTTCAAAGCAGTTCACATATACATAGTCATTTCCACATCCGTGCATTTTAGTAAATTTCATTTTATACCTCCAAAATATTCGGTTCACAGGCATTTGCCTTATAAACAGTATACTATGTTTTTTTTAAGAATCCAATGTTATAATTGAAAAAAAGAAAATCAGAGATTATAATGAAATGTAATATGCTTACCGGAGGCAGGGATTCATTATGATAGAAAAATTAAACCGGGCGGAGATTCTCCGCTATTTAGGATATAAAGATTCCGGTGTGACAGAGCCGATTGAAAGACTTCTGGACCGGTGTGAAAAGGAAACGCTGGAGGTTATTCAGCCGAAATATATCTATCGGAGATATGGGCTGGAGCCGGTGCCGGAGGGGCTTCAGATATCCGGGACTTCTCTGATTTTAACAGGAGAAGATATCCGGGAACATCTGAAAAACTGCACAGAAGTTTTTCTGATGGGAGTCACGGCAGGCATTGAGCTGGACAAGCGGATTCGAAGATATATGGTTACCGAACCGGATGTTGGGGTTGTGATGGACAGCTGCGGCATTCAGGCGGTGGAGGAGATTGCAGATCTGGCGGAAAAAGAATTGGAACAAATCGTTGTCAAAGAGGGATACCATTTGACCTGGCGTTTTAGTCCGGGGTATGGTGATTTACCCTTAGAAACCCAGAAAACATTGATTCAGGTACTGGATACGCATCGTAAAATCGGCGTATCATTGACAGAAAGCTGCCTGATGATGCCGAGCAAATCGGTGACGGCGATTTTAGGAATTAGCGATACAAAACGGGATATCCGGGAAAATAAATGTGATTTTTGTAATAACCGTGAAAGATGCACATTCAGAAAGAAGGGAACCAGATGTTAGATTTTAAGCAAAAGATAGTAATGTTGGACGGTGGTATGGGGACGATGCTTCAAAAAGCGGGAGTTCCTATGGGAAAGGTTCCGGAGGCATTGAATGTGACCCATCCTGAAGCTGTTATAGACATTCACCGACAGTATATTGAGGCGGGTTCAGATATTATTTATGCCAATACCTTCAGTGCAAACCGGTATAAACTGGGTTACAGTGATTATGGTGTAGAGGAATTGGTAACTGCCGGCGTTAAAAATGCCCGAAGGGCAGCAGAAGACTCGGGAAAAAACACGGCAGTTGCGCTGGATGTTGGTCCGATTGGTGAACTGATGGAGCCAAACGGCAGTCTGAAATACGAAGATGCCTACGACATGTTTAAGGAAATGATGATCGCCGGAGAGAAAGCCGGGGCAGATTTAATTGTTATTGAAACAAGTACCGATTTACTGGAAATGAAAGCGGCGGTTCTGGCGGCCAGGGAAAATACATCGCTGCCTGTTTTTTCGACAATGACCTTTGAGAAAAATGGACGGACCTTTACCGGTGTCACAGTGGAGGCGGCGGCTTTAACCTTAACCGGACTTGGGGTCGATGCGATTGGGATTAACTGCTCTCTGGGGCCGGATGAAATCTATCCCCTGGCAGAAAAACTGATGCAGTGGACACCACTGCCGGTGATTATCAAAGCGAACGCCGGACTTCCAAATCTGAATACGGGGGATTATGATATCCGTCCGGAACAGTTTGCAGCCCAGATGGAAAAATATATGGATTTGGGCGTCAGTATTATCGGAGGATGCTGCGGCACGACACCGGAGTATATCCGGGAAATGAAGGCGATGGTGGAAAGGCTGGCGGCAGCAGGACGCACAGGCCTGAGGCCGGAATATGTCCGCCGGGCTGCTGTGTGCAGCAGTACTCAGGTGGTGGAAATGGACGGTGTCCGGGTTATCGGTGAACGGATCAATCCGACAGGAAAGAAGTTATTTAAAGAGGCGTTATTAAATCATAATATCGGTTATATTCTGGCCCAGGGAATTTCCCAGGTGGATGCCGGAGCCCATATTCTGGATGTGAATGTGGGGCTTCCGAAAATTGATGAGGCCGGACTTATGGTTGAAGTGATTAAGGAACTTCAGGGCGTTGTTGATACGCCGCTTCAGATTGATTCTTCCAATGCAGAGGTTATCGAAAAGGCGCTGCGTGTTTATAACGGAAAACCGATTGTGAATTCTGTGAATGGGGAAACGGCGGTCATGGAAAAAATTCTGCCGCTGGTAAAAAAATACGGCGCCGCTGTGGTGGGGCTGACGCTGGATGAAAATGGAATTCCTCTGATGGCGGAAGAACGGTATGCGGTTGCTGAGCGCATCGTGCGGAAAGCGGAAAGCTATGGGATTCCCAAAGAAGATGTGTATATTGACTGTCTGACACTCACAGCATCGGCGCAGCAAAAGGAAGTGGTCGAAACGCTGAAAGCGATGCAGCTTGTTAAACGCCGTCTCGGCGTGAAGACGGTTCTCGGCGTATCAAATATTTCCTTTGGTCTGCCAAAACGTGAAGCTATTAATGTTGCCTTTCTAACACTGGCTATGGCCCATGGTCTGGATCTGCCGATTATAAATCCAAATGTTTCAGCGATGATGGCGGCGATAGACAGTTTTAATGTGCTTTATAACCGGGACGAAGGCTCAAAGTATTATGTGGACAAATACAGCCGGATCGTTGAATCGGAAAAAAACATGCCGACAGCGGCCGTGGCCGGAGAAACGGATACAAAGAGTCTGGAATATGCGGTCCATAATGGTATTCGGGAATATGCCGGCGATGCCACACGAAAACTTCTTGAAACAACGGATGCCATGGATATTGTTAATCAGATACTGATTCCGGCGCTGGATAAGGTGGGGACGGAATTTGAAAGCGGAAAGCTTTTTCTTCCTCAGTTGATTCAGTCAGCGACAACGGCTCAGGAAGCCTTCGATGTTATTAAGAAACATATGGCCGGACGGAAAGATGCCCAGACGGTATCGAAGGGGAAAGTTATTATTGCCACGGTGAAGGGCGACATTCATGATATCGGAAAGAATATTGTGAAGGTAGTTATGGAAAACTACGGTTATGAAATGATCGACCTCGGCAAGGATGTTCCGGTTGAGAAGGTTGTGGAAGAAACAAAACGGACCGGAGCGAAGCTTGTGGGTTTAAGCGCTCTGATGACAACCACGGTGGTCAGTATGGAAGAAACCATCCGGGCTCTGCATGAAGCCGGATGCGATTGTAAAATATGGGTTGGAGGCGCTGTCCTGACAGAGGATTATGCCCGTCAGATCGGGGCGGATTTTTATGCCAAAGATGCCAAACAGTCGGTAGATATCGCTAAAAAAGTCCTTGGATAATACATTGACAGATAATACAATATATTGTGTATTGAACAAAATGATAACTATATTTTGTATACTTTGTACTGGATTTTTTACCGGAGTGATGGTATAATGGCCTAAGATCATTACTGATAGAGAAAATTGGAGGAGGACATTTATGATAGTTATTAAGCGGGATGGCCGCGAAGTCAATTATGACCGAAGTAAGATTATGGTTGCCATATCGAAGGCAAATGATGAAGTTCCGCCGGAAGAAAAAATTACCGAAGATGTGATAGAGTCCATTGTTGAATATATCGAAACTCGTAACCGCAAACGTATGCTGGTCGAAGATATTCAGGACATTATTGAAGAAAAACTGATGGCTGAGGGAAAATATGACCTGGCAAAAACTTACATTATATATAGATATAAAAGAGAATTAGTACGAAGAGCGAATACAACAGACGATTCTATTTTGAGTTTGATTAAGAACAGTAATAAGGATGTTATGGAAGAAAATTCCAATAAAAATGCCGTTGTGGCATCCACACAGCGGGATTTGATTGCAGGGGAAGTGTCAAAGGACTTAACAAAGCGTCTGCTTCTTCCGGAGAAAATTGCAAAGGCCCATGAAGAAGGGGTATTGCATTTCCATGATGCAGACTATTTTGTTCAGCCGATTTTTAACTGTTGTCTGATCAATATTCAGGACATGCTGGACAACGGCACGGTTATGAACGGAAAACTCATTGAAAGTCCAAAGAGCTTTCAGGTTGCATGTACCGTTATGACTCAGATTATTTCTGCGGTAGCCAGCAGCCAGTATGGCGGACAGTCGGTGGATATCCGTCATCTCGGAAAATATCTGCGTAAAAGCTATAATAAATATAAAGAACAGATTGTTGAACAATATGGGGACAAGCTGGATAAAGATACCATTGAGGGTCTGGTGAATACCCGGCTTATGGATGAACTCCGCTCCGGTGTTCAGACGATCCAGTACCAGATTAATACGTTGATGACCACAAACGGCCAGTCACCTTTTGTTACCGTATTTTTAAATCTGGATCCAGGGGATGAATATATTGAAGAAAATGCCATGATTGTGGAGGAAATTCTTCGCCAGCGTCTGGAAGGGATCAAGAATGAGATGGGTGTTTATGTGACACCGGCATTCCCGAAATTAGTGTATGTTCTGGATGAGCATAATTGCCTGAAGGGTGGAAAATACGACTATATTACAAAGCTGGCGGTGCGCTGTTCCGCAAAACGGCTGTATCCGGATTATATTTCCGCTAAAAAAATGCGTGAAAATTATGAAGGAAATGTTTTCAGCCCGATGGGATGCCGAAGCTTCCTGACACCATGGAAGGATGAAAATGGCAATTATAAGTTTGAAGGCCGTTTCAACCAGGGGGTTGTCAGCCTGAACCTTCCTCAGATGGGAATCCTTGCCCGGGGAAATGAAGAGAAATTCTGGGAGATTTTTGATGAACGTCTGGAATTGTGCTATGAAGCCCTCATGTGCCGCCATAAAGCACTTGAAGGAACAACTTCCGATGTGAGCCCGATCCACTGGCAGTACGGTGCGATTGCCCGCCTGAAAAAGGGTGAAAAGATTGATAAATTACTGCATAATGGCTATTCAACCCTGTCTCTGGGATATATCGGTCTTTATGAAGTGACGAAGCTGGTGAAAGGCGTGAGTCATACAACGCCGGAGGGTGAAGCCTTTGCCGTCCGGGTGATGAATCATCTCCGGGATGCGGCGAAACGCTGGCGGAATGATACAGGAATTCATTTCAGTCTTTATGGCACACCGGCAGAATCGCTCTGTTACCGGTTTGCACGGATTGATATGGATCGTTTCGGTGTGATTAAAGATGTTACCGATAAAGGATATTATACGAATTCTTATCATGTGGATGTCCGCGAAAAGATTGACGCTTTCAGTAAATTTAAATTTGAAAGCCAGTTCCAGCAGATTTCTGCCGGAGGGGCCATTTCTTATGTAGAAATTCCGAATATGCGCCATAACCTGGAAGCTCTGGAAGAGCTGGTTAAATTTATTTATGATAATATTCAGTATGCGGAATTCAATACAAAATCCGACTACTGCCATGTCTGTGGTTTTGACGGTGAAATCATCATTAATGAGGATCTGGAATGGGAATGCCCGCAGTGCGGCAATAAAAACCATGACAAAATGAACGTAACACGGCGTACCTGCGGTTATCTGGGCGAAAATTTCTGGAATGTAGGTAAAACAAAGGAAATTGCTTCCCGGGTGCTGCATATTTAGAGGTTGATGATGAACTACGCAGATATAAAACAATACGATATTTCAAATGGGCCGGGGGTACGAATTTCTCTTTTTGTGAGCGGCTGTACCCATCGGTGCAAAAACTGTTTTAATGAAGAAGCCTGGGATTTTAATTATGGAAAACCCTTTACCGAAGAAACGGCGGATCAGATTCTTGAATACCTGGCACCGGATTATATCTGGGGGCTGACACTGCTTGGCGGTGAACCTTTCGAGCGGTCGAACCAGCAGGGATTATTGCCATTGCTTCGCAGGGTCAGAGAACGGTATCCGGATAAGTCTGTCTGGTGTTTTTCCGGCTACCTCTTCGACAGGGATATTTTGGGCCGGATGGCTGAAGACTGGCCGGAAACGAAGGAAATGCTTTCTTATATCGATGTTCTCGTCGATGGGGAATTTATCGAGGAAGAAAAGGATTTGACAAAACGGTTTAAAGGTTCTGCAAATCAGCGGACGATCGATGTGCAGGCATCTTTGAGCGCGGGAAAAGTGGTTCTTTTGAAGGGCTTTGAATAATACTTGAGATACAGGAGCAGAAAATGAAGCAGCAGGTAAAAATTAAAAAATTAAATGATAAGGCGATACTGCCGACCTATGGCAGTACATACAGTGCGGGTGCGGATTTATATGCATGCATGGATGAAACGGTAACGATTCAGCCGGGAGAGACGGTACTGGTAAAAACAGGTCTGGCCATGGCCATTCCGGAAGGATACGCAGGGCTTATCTATGCAAGAAGTGGTCTGGCAACCAAAAAGGGCCTGGCCCCGGCAAACAAGGTTGGTGTTGTGGATGCAGATTACCGTGGAGAAGTGATGGTGCCTCTTCATAATCATTCCCGTAGGGCGGTTGACGTAGAGCATGGCGAGCGAATTGCCCAGATGGTCATTACACCGTTTTTGACCGCAGAATATATGCTGACGGATGAACTGAACGAGACGGAACGCGGCGAAGGCGGATTCGGATCGACTGGGACGAAATAGAATATAGTAAAAAAGTAAAGCTCCCTTTTGGGTGAACAAGAAAAACTTGTTTATTCAGAAGGGAGCTTTTTGATTAAGGCAACGGACGTCGGTTATTCTGGAAGTAAAGAAGAACAGTTGTTATAACCAGAATAACGAACGTTACGCCCATGATTATATTTACCGGGATGGTCCTGAAGGCGATCAGGCAGAGCATCGGAGGGAAACAGAGAAGCATATCGACCAACATAGTTATCATGGTAGAGGCGCTTTGTTTCACAACCTGAGCTTCGTTTTCCCAGTTCAATAGCGGAAATTTTAAATTAATGGTTATTCCGGCAACAGAGGAAAACAGGATATAAGCTGCGGGAATCAGAATAAGCCATAGGCTTCCAATAAAGTCCGGGCTCAGCGCAAGAATACTTAAGAGAACCGAAACCAGATAAAAAGGAAGAACAACGGACAGATGGGCTAAAAGCTTGCTGTCCAAGATTGTTTTATTTTCAACCGGCAGTGTCTGCATGAGCCACCAGTTTTTTCCCTCCATAGATACAGCACAGGAGGTCATTGGCATCATTGCAGCGATACTGCCGAGAAGGACGGGCATCGAGCGTTCAATGATTCCCGGATATCCAAGGCTGAGTTCCAGTTTTTCCGGTCCGGCAATCAGCAGAGCTGCCGGAAGGAGGAGCATTAAAATATAGCCGATCATCGTATTGCTGACATAAATGCTGGAAGCAAAATACCGTTTCAATTCTTTGTCCCAAAGGGCTTTCAGAGCCGGCCGGGTGGTCAGTGATTTCATTTTATAATTATTCTTGGCAGAAGTTGTATTCAGCGCCGCGGATATGGCTATAAAATATTTCTGAACCAAAAAGACCGTCAGGGCAAAGATCAGAAGGGATACCCCGATCAGCAAAATAAAGGAAATGATATCTGAGTGGACAGCGGCATTTCCAAACCATATGGCCGGAGGAAATAGATGGTGAATCTGGTCGGTAATGGTTTCAGCCAGGTTTTCCATCCTATCGGGAGTGAATTGTTCCGGATGACTCGTCAGACCCATATTGGCGATAAATATTCCGGAAGCCAAAAGAATCGTCAGCGCTGCGGTGACAAGACTTTTATGTTTCATCCGGGAGCCGATGCCTGTAATCACAGCGCCTGCAGCGGTAGATAAGGTCATCGGAAGCAGTGGAAGAAACAGTGTTCCCAGAAAACTGATCATGTAAAAATGAAGGGGTGGCTGGGTACCAATGCCGTAAATCACGGTTCCCGGAAGCATGACCAACAGGCTCATCACGAGATTTGTGGCGTACATGGTCAGAAAACGGCTGATCACAATGGCCGTTTGTGGCAGGGGAAGGGCAATAAGCATTTCAAAATTTTTCATCTGGAAAATAATGCCGGCCGCCTTAAAAAACGAAAAAATAAGGATAACAAGGCTCGTAATCATATATAAATAAACGGGTATAATTTCGGACATCCCCATTTTTGCCAGACCCACCGACATCATGGCAATGTACATGACGACAATGGCTGCAATAAGGAACCAGGCCAGCGCAAGCAGTGTGAACTGCTGCTTTTTTTTGGAATCCTTTGTATAGCGGAATTCGTTCAGGCCAAACAGATTGCATAATTGGAGGGCCGTCAGTTTATGAATTTGTTTCAGCATCAGAAACCACCTCCATAAATGTTGTTTCCAGAGATTCACCGTGGGTAAGTTCTTCGATATTTCCGGAGGCAATCAGGCGTCCATTTTTAATAATGGCCACTTTATTACAAAGCTTTTCCGCCACATCAAGAACATGGGTTGAAAAGAAAATGGCATTTCCTTCCCGGCACAGCTCCACCATGATATTTTTCAGTGTCAGAGTTGCTTTCGGATCCAGGCCGACAAAGGGTTCGTCAAGAATCATCAGTTTTGGTTTATGGATAAGGGCGCTGATAATTGCCAGTTTCTGTTTCATACCGTGAGAATAGGAGGAAATCAAATCC
>DBGCEW010000122.1:0-8277 GCA_048357495.1 Frisingicoccus sp. | reverse complement strand
CCATAGCCTGTTTCTCTTGCAAACCATCGCATAGTGCCTTCTACCGTAAGCCCATGCTGGATATGAAAGGGTTCTTTATTATATTTTTTTAATAATTCTAATGCCTCTTCTCTGCTGATTTTACTTTCCATTCTTATCCCCCTGCTTTTCCCAGCGATTTCCGTATGTATCTAAAAATACCTGATCTTCCAGATAGCGGTCAATAGGTCCCCGTTCTTTTGTCGGTTCCCCCAGGGCAACGATTCCCAGAGGCTCGATTCCCTCCGGCAGCTTACAGATTTCTTTCATGCAGGCAATCCGGTCTTCCTTCGGATGCACCCCCAGCCACAGAGAACCCAGACCAAGCTCTGTCGCTTCCAAAAGCATATTTTCCATAGCCGCTGCGCAATCCTGAATCCACCAGCCCTGTCCCGGATCCTGTTCCTTCGACAGATCCGCACAAACCAAAATTGCCGCCTGGGCCGTTTTCATCGCAAAGGCATTGACATGAACCTCTGAAAAGGTCTGATAAATCTCCGGATCCCGAAGCAGGATAAATATCCATTCCTGACTGTTCTTGGCACTTGGCGCCGCCATGCCTGCTTTGATAATCTGTTTAATCTGCCCGTCGCTCACCGGTGTATCTGTGTATTTTCGAACACTGCGTCGTTTAAATATTGTTTCCATAAAAACACTTCCTTTTTTATTAAAAATGTAATTTTTTGTGTAATTCCGCCGCCAGACTGCTTCCCCGGAAAATGACCAGCCCCACCAGCAGTAAAAAGCTGATGCCGCCGCAAATCACCGAAAGATGCCGGACACCGACAATTCCAACTGCCCAGAGCAGCAGCGGCAGCATGCCGATCACACTGACCATCATATAGTAAATCAAATAGTCCTGGGCTTTAAGCTTCTGAACCCGGGTAATGATCATAAAGGACACCATCGCTGTCAGACATATGGCCGGAAAGGCGTAGTCCAAAGACCATCCCCGCCATCCGGTAAAATAATCCCATAAAATACAGCCCGCCGAAAAAATAATCAACTGCCAAATCCCGTTTTTCAGCAGATTATGGCGTTTTAAAAATCCAATAGACAGTGCAATCCACATACTCAGCGTTATCCCAAGGGCGATCAGAAACCAATCCTCCGATGGTGTGAAAACCATATTGATGACTGCGGCAATCACCGCCGCAGCAATACATGTAAAGGAATACCACTGAAAAAATGTCCTCCGTCTTTTTTCTATTTCTGTCCGTTCCGGAAACTGGCCACTGACCATCTCCACCGGCACATCAAATTCTCTGAGTATCCTGAAAAAATTCCGTTCAATATTTTTTGACTGGAAAGCGGATGCAAAGCTCAGGGTAACATCATCCTCAAAGGAACACATACTGAGCTGGAGCTTCGGCGTGCTGATAAATACGCCAAACCGCTGAATGTATGGCCGGTATTCCGAAGGCATCTCGACTACCCCTACATTGGAAAGGATTGCCGTCACATCCTTTTCCGCAAACTGATTTGCCAGAATCAACGCCGGATTTTTTAATTCCAACGGCACAAAACGCAGTATCGGATGCTGCTCCAGTTTCATGTACATACTCATATGGCTGCCCAGTTTTTCCTGGGTCAGTTCCTGTTTAAAATAGGCATCCACAGTCTTTACGATATCTTCAAAGGCATAATCTCCTTCCGGAAACTGGTACCCGGGCTCGATCCATCCAAAGAAATTCAGCATGGATTCTGATGGAAAAAAATTCCTCAGATTTACAGGCACCATCAGGACAATATCTCTCTGATTGCGGCGCATCTCTTTATGAATGGCACATAACAGGACGGAGGATAAAAACACCGTCACCGAAACGCCATAGGCCTTCGCTTTCATCCGAAGGGCTTTGCTGGATACAATCCCCTCTGTAACATTCAGATTCCCATATCCCGCCTTTGCCCCTGTAATCCGACAGGGCTTTCTCCGCTTCATCAGCGTCCCGCTGCCGCTCTCCGGCTTCTTATAATATTTAGAAAAACTGTCATTTTCCAGATCATGAATAGTGACATCCGCATCTGTCATCGGTATATCCGGAATTCCCTCATCCCTGTGGGCGATAAGCAGATAATTTCTGACAAGCTCTTTCAAAAACTGTAATGCGCCCGTTCCATCCGTCAGCGCATGATAAACTTCAAAATTAATCCGTTTCTGATAATAATTTACCTGAAACAATAAATTTTTCCGGTCACGGATATAGAGATTCATACAGGGCGGATCTGTCTCTGGTGATACGATCGCAGGAAGATCACTGTTTTCCAGATAATACCAGAACAGGCCCTTGCGCATAACAGACCGGTATACCGGATACTTTTCGAGGGTCTGATCCAGGGCCGCCTGGAGAACTCCGCCATCAATATTTTCTTTCAATTCACAATAGAACCGGAATACCCGGGTATCGCGGCGTCCACTGGTAGACGGAAAAATTTTCGCCGCATTATCCAGCCGCCGCCATCTGGCGCCTCTATTTTCTGACATGACTAACACTTCCTTAAAAATCGATTAATCAGTTTAAAGCTTTCTTCGACACGGTAATGCCGGATTCCCAAAGCAAAATAACCATGCAGTGCATCCTTGATCCGATGCACCTCCACTTCATTCCCCGCCGCCCTCAGGCGCCGTCCATATTCCTCGCCTTCATCCCTGAGGGGATCATACTCGGCGGTAATAATCAGCGTCCTTGGCTGTCCGGACAAATCTTCTGCAAGCAGCGGTGCAAAATAAGGGTTCTGCAAATCCTCGTCTTTGCCTTTATACAACTCCTGATACTGCTGTATCTTCAATGCCGTCAGCAGATAATCCTCTCCATTCTCATGTACCGAAGCAAAGGGGGAATTTTCCGTATAATCATTATTCACCGCCGGATAGATGAGAATCTGCTGCTTCGGGAGAAATTCTCCCCGTGCTTTCGCCATTAACGACAGGGCTGCTGCCAGATTACCTCCGGCGCTGTCGCCCACCAGAGTGATGTCTTCCGGGTCAACATTTAATATAAACCGTTTCGTATACAATGCCCTGGCCGCTTCATAACAGTCCTCCAGCCCTATCGGAAAGGGAAATTCCGGCGCCAGACGGTATTCTACAGACACAACCGCACAGCCGGAGGCCCTTGCCATTTCTGAGCATACCCGGTTATAGGTATCCACGCTTTCTGTCGTCCAGCCGCCGCCATGAAGAAACAGAAGCACATGAAGATGGTGATCCCCGTATTTCGACCGTTCTCCCGGAGGATAAATGCGCACCGGAATCTCATAATCGCCATTATATATTTGATAATCAATTTTGTTATAAAAAAATTTCATCGGATCCAGCAACTTTAAATTTGCCAGCCTTCTGGAAGACTGTACTTCAATCCCTCCGTAGGAAAGGGCTTTCAGCAGCATCCGCAGTGCTTTATTTATCGCCATCGGTCTCTCCATTATATTAAAAAAATTGTCACCGGTAACTCTTAGAATTTATTATACAATATCAGAATCCCGGGCACAATATCTGATTTACGACATCTCTGCCGGAAAAAAACAGAGGACTGAAAATCAGATTTTCAGTCCCCTATAGTTTTCCCTGCGCTTTCGCATAAGTCCAAAGAGCTTCATTTGCCCGGTCCCATGTTCCAAATTCTTCCCGGCAGCAAATTACCTGATCACACCGGTCGATCCAGGCCTTAGCTGCATTGATCCGATCCTCCGGAACATCTTCAAAGGCCCGGGTTCCTATCACCTCTGCCGCCAGTGCCACAGCCGTCAGATAGTCTGTATCATTCTCATAAAGAATGCCGGTCACGAAGGGTTTTCCGGACCGCTGAAGACTTCGAAAAAGCTTTTGCCCCGTACCATTTCCGGCAATAACAAATACCTCCGGTCTTCCTTTCGCCCCTTCCAGTTCCATCATCCCGCTGCCTTCTTCAAAATTTCCGGCAGTCACATCGAAAAGCCGGCGGATATAACCGGGCGTAAAAACCTCCTCCGGTTTTCCGAATTTTTCCACACAATGATGATATCCAATACAGAGAATTGCATCCGATATCCGTTCCGCCATATCCAGTTCATGCAGAGACATAATGACCGTCAGCTTCTTTTTCCGCGTCATTTCCTGAAGAACCGTCAAAAACTCCAGTTTATATTTGACATCCAGATAGGATGTCGGCTCATCGAGAAGCAGTATCTCCGGTTCCTGAGCCAAAGCTCTGGCCAGCATCACCCGCTGGCGCTGCCCGTCACTGATTTTTGAAAAATTCTGCTCTCGCAATGCTTCTACATGGACCAGCCCCATCACTTCATCAACAATTTGATGATCTCTCTCGGACAAAACACCGAATTTTCCTGTATAAGGATAGCGTCCTGTCGCTACAATATCCTCACAGGTCATCATTTCCGAATATATCCGTTCTGTAAATACCACAGCCATTTTCCTGGCCAATTCCTTGCCGCTGATTTCCGACAGAGATCTTCCTCCCAGCCAGACCTTTCCTTCCAGAATCGGAAGCTGCCTTGCGATAGTTTTTAAAACCGTAGACTTTCCTGCACCATTGGGACCGATCAGGGTCAGTATCTCCCCCTGCCCGAGGCGGATGTAAATATCCCTGACCACCGGTTTCCCCTGATAGCCGACGACAAGGCCTTCTGTGGAAAAATAATCATCTTTCATTCCCTATCCTCTCTCCTTCCGACGCCGGATCAAAATAAAAATGACCACCGGCGCACCAAAAAAAGCCGTTACCGTGCTGATACTGAGTTCCGTCGGCGCAAATAACGTCCGGGCCAGTAAATCACAGAAAAGACAACACACACTGCCTCCAAGAAAGCATCCGGGAATCATTACAATGGGTTTCGACGTATGCATCAGCTGCTTAATTAAATGGGGCACCGCAATCCCGACAAAGGATACCGGACCGGCAAAGGCCGTGACACAGGCCGATAAAATACTAGATAAAATAACCAGCATCACCCGAAACCACCGGATATTAATCCCCATATTGGCGGCATAGGCCTCACCAAGCTGATAGGCGCTCATCGGTTTCGACATAAAAAACACGATCACCGATACCGAAAAAATTACAATACTTATAACGGCCACATTATCCCAGGTAGCCCCTGAAAAACTGCCTTTCGACCAATTATGAAGATTTACAATATCCGCATCCTCGGCAAAGGTAACCACCAGATCGGTCACCGCCGAGCAGATATAGCCAATCATGACACCGCTGACAACCAGCATGGACATCTGCTCCACTTTTTTGGAAATCAGCAAAACAAAGCCCATGGAAATCATAGCGCCCACAAAGGCCGCACCGATTAAGATCACCGAGCTGACCGCCGCTCCATATCCGAAAGCAAAAACCATCACCAGCGCAACTACCAGCTTGGCGCCAGAGGAAATTCCAAGGACAAAGGGGCTGGCGATGGGATTATGGAAAAAGGTCTGAAGCAGATATCCGGAAAGGGCCAGGGCCCCGCCAAGGATGGCCGCTGTCAGCGCCCGCGGCATACGGATTTCCCAAAGAATACTCTCCGCCACAGACTCAATTTCCTGTCCCATCAAACTCTTCAAAATATCCGTCATAGATACAGAAACACTCCCGGCACAAATATTCCACCCGAGAAATAAAAGCAGCCCAATTCCCAACAAAAGAAAAGCAACCGCATATCTTAGTATTTTTCCTTTACCTCTGGCCATAAATCTGAATACTCCTTTTTACTCCAATGGATATGTATATACGGTGGAGCCATCCTTTCCATATAGAAGCATCTGGTGAACATCTGAAATAAATGTTCCAAGAGACATCGATGCCTGATAAAAATTGCTCGATGTACACCAGACATTGCCTTCCCTGACAGCTTTAAAATCTTTAAGCAAGCCGCACTTTCCAAGAAGCTGTTCCACGGTCTGGATTTCCCCGTCAACAGTACTATTATAAATCAGGTAATCCGCATCCTTTGCCGCCGCATAAAATTCTTCAATTTGCATATTGACTGAGGAGGAACGGCTCTCATCATCTCCCAGATCCTGAAAAATATATTTGCCGCCGCCAAGTTCAATCATTTGCGGAACATAATCCGAAGACTTGCGGACATTGACCGCACCATTGGTCGTTATATAGAAAAATGCAACGGTTTTTCCCGTATTTTCCTCACCGGAGATTTCTTCCAGAACCTTCTTCTGGGCATCGAAGGCCTTTTCGGCTTCCTCCGATTTACCGAGCAGGGCCCCATAAAACTTTACCCATTCCGTCCTTCCGAGAGGATGACTCTCATAACTGGAGTAGTCCACCACCACGGGAATCCCAAAACTCTCCAGTTTTTCACGGACCTCCGGCGCATGACTGATCATCGTATTCTCAATGGCAAGTTCGCAGTTTTCCGCCAATATCCGCTCATAATCCGGTGCATTATATTTTCCTGCATAGAGCATATCCCCACGCTCCATGGCCGCTTTTGCTCCCTCCACATACCAATTGTCCGCCGCCGTTCCCGACAAACGAATCCTGTCCAGAGCATCCAGCGACTGGAACATGTCCATCACCGCCGTAGCCACCATATAAATATGATTTACCGGCTGCTGCAGAACGACAATATCCTCATCTAAATCTTCCGGCGCCTCTTTATCCTCCGGCACAACCAGAAAACAGCTGCCCTCCGATACCGTCAGCAGCACATAGCCGCCCTCATAATAATCGACTGCAAATTCTTCGGCATAATCCAGCGCCATTTTATGATCGTAAACCAGGGACGGGCTGATATCCACATCCGCCAACGGCTCTTCCCTGTCCTGTTTTTTCCCGCAGGACATCGTCAGGGCCATGCACAGCATACAGAAGAGAAGAAAATACCACTTTTTCTTAGCCATTCTGCGATTCCTTCTCTGCCGAATCTAAATCAAAGGTTAATGTATAGGAAATCTCATGGGGATTTCCCATAGCTGTTGTATCTGCTATAACCGCCATCTCTTTGTTAAATTCAAGCACCGGAATTTCAAAAACAGAATTCCCCTCTGTATTTACCGGGTAATATGTTTCATCGCCAATTTTCATATAATCATAATTCGGACTGCTCCATTCAATGCGGGCATAGGCCTTTCCTTCCGCCACGACAAGTACCGCCGGAGAGGCCACTGTGGATTTTCCGCTGCCGCCCTTTAATGTGACGTCAATGGCATACTCGCCGTCTTCCATATCCACTGAAACTGCCTCAACGGAAACCTCCTCTGCACTTTCTGCTTCCTCCGACTTTTCCGGATTGGAAACACGAACTTTATGATCATACCATTTTCCTTTGGTACCGATCAGTGCCAGATCAAATTCTTCATCCAGGGCAGGCACCGGAACATCAAAGCCATGAACCTCCTCGGTGATGCCATCACTGTAAGTCACTGTATCTACCGTCGGCTGCAGAATCTCTGCACCGTCTTTTTGGGCGTCTTCGGCAAGACCCGGAAATAAATTCACAATATTTTTCGATGTCAGCGATATATGAATCGTCATCTTCCCATCTTTTACCGTCAACGTCCCTTTTCCGTCGCAGGCTTCACTCACATGAAACATTCCACTGTCTGTATCAAAGTCTGCCGAATACACACCGTCTTCCAAAGCCGCCGCCTGTGCTGTTTCCACTGTTTCTGAAATTATTTCCTGTGCAGACGTTGCTGCCGGCTGGCTTTCCTTTCCGCCGCAGCCGCCAAGGATTGTACCGACCACCATAACCATGCACAATAATTTAAGATTTTTTTTCTTCATTTTAATGTTCATATCCCTTTCTAATATTTTAAGACCTGTACACGGAAAATAGCTGCAATCCATGCACAGGTCTCTGCTAAAAGAATATCATTCTTTTAAATTTATTCATTCATAGCTGCTTCCGTATGGGCAACATAAAGATCCTGTATCGCCTTTATCGAACCCAGACCAGAAATCTGAGTATCTACGCTGTCAAATTTACCGGATGCAGTAAACATGCTTTTCCAGGAATCTTCATCCTCACCGGCCATATCGTTATTTGCATGGTCACCGGCAACAACCATCAGCGGACGAAGTACTACTTTTTTATACCCTGCTGCCGCAGCCGCATCAATAATGGCCTCACAGGAGGTGTCTTCCGGATTCCCTTCAACGGTTCCAATATAGACATTATCATAGCCCAGGGTGGACATCTGGGTCTGCATCTGGCTATAGGACACCTTTGCTGTATGGCTCGTACCATGTCCCATGAATACAAAGGCAACTCCGTCTTCTTTTGCTGCCTCCAGACTGTCATAACCGG
>DBGCEW010000121.1:0-3707 GCA_048357495.1 Frisingicoccus sp. | reverse complement strand
TGTGTTAAGCACGCCGCCAGCGTTCATCCTGAGCCAGGATCAAACTCTCATGTTTATATCCTAACAGAATGACAACTAGCTGTTATCTTCCCGTTTTTTACTGTTTAAGTACGGTCATCACTGACCGCTGTTCGTTTTTGAAATTTCTCTTTAAAGAACTTTCGGGATTGTTTTATTGTTTAATTGTCAATGTCCTTCGTTGTTGCCTTCCTTACGTCGTGCAACTTTTATATCATAGCACAGACCCAAGAGTTTGTCAACAACTTTTTGAAGTTTTTTTATTTTTTCATGCTGTTCCTTTCAGCATCGCTGTGCACTCACGCGACAGCTTTGATATAATATCATTAATACACCGCAATGTCAACACCCTTTTTTACTTTTTTTCAAAAAGAAAAAAGCACAGGTGCTTTTATTTCAAAACACACCTGCACTCTCATGATTTAAAACAATATTTTCCCCATATTTGAAAGGGTCGCCAGAAGATAATTATGATCATAAAACCAACTCAGCAAAGGATTTCTGTTAATTTGTCCGCAAATCCATTCCCCTGGTCCGGTCCAGGAAATCGCCGTTACCACAATGCAAAGGATCCACAGCAGAATCAGACCATGCACCGCTCCCAACACAATTCCCCCCAATGTATTAATTCCATTAAGTACAGGAAGTTTGCTGATCAGGTCCAGGCTTGCTTCAATAATCTTCAGGATAATAAAAGATACCAGCAATACAATCAAAAATGAAACCGCGTTAATAATGAGGCAGGCCATATAGGATGCCACATACTGATTGAACTGTTTTACCCCAAGGGCTTCATAAATCTGATTGTTATTGTTTTCAATCAACGCTTCTTTCAAAGATTTTGGCAGCGGATAATTATTGATCTCCTCAATCTGCTGGGAAACTTTTTCCGCCTCAGCCGCAGCTCTCTCGTCAAGCTTTTCTTCGATGCTGCCCGATATCGATGTATACACCGGCGTCTTCTGAATCACTTTTCCTAAATAAGGTCCAAGCTGAACCGCAAGGAAAATGGCAATAATTATCGAAAATGCGGAAAAAAAGGTTTTGATGAATCCGCGGATTCCTCCGGCAATCACCGTTATCATCAGAATCGCCGCCGCAATGACCAACACATAATTCAATTCAATTCCACTCATAAATTCCAATACCCCTTTCTACTTCACCCGAATGGTCTGCATATTTTGAGCATCGAGCAGAATATATTCCCCGGCTTTTTCCCCAGGCAAGATGCTCTCTATATTGTGCTCAAACGCATATTGGAATTTTTTATGCCCACGGTAACTGTAAACTTCACACTCCTGATCATTGTAAAATATAATTTCCTTGTTCGATGCCGAAACAGACTTGTAATCAAAATCAAATGTAAACGAGCCTGCTTTTCCACCGGAGAAATTATATACCCGTACAGCATACTTATCCACGGTCTTTCCTTCCGGAGCTTCCTGCATATTTTTCATGACAATACCGATATTTTTATCTGTAACAAAAATACTTTTTAACTCGGTTTCAAAGGTCTGCTGTATTTGTTCCAAAACTGTTTCTTTAAATCTGTACGTCCGGAAACCATCCTCCGCACAGGCCAGAACGGTTTGGTCATTGACAAACTCAAGCTTCGGAATCAGCTGATCATAGGTAAATGTCCCTATTGGTTCACTGCTGTTTTCCATATTTGAAAAATTATAAAAAACCACTTGTGTACTTATCTTTCCATCATTGAACATGACATAGCTGACCGCCATACGCGAGGCATCTTCCGACAGGGCCAGTGTCAGGGGATATCCTGTCGTGTCAATTGTTGCTTTAACGCTGACAAGCACATTTCCCCGTTTGTCATAAAGGTTAATCTGATTCGCAGCATCGTCGGACAGAATTACGGCGACAACCCCCTGCTTGCTCACTCTTAAATCCTGAAGGGGTTTTTCCAGAGTAATCTGGCCCTGACTTCCTGAACCATTAAATATGTATACGCTGTTTGCGCCCACATCCCCGATCGCTATATAATCGCCGCAGGCATTCATCTTCGGCGATGACATCCCGAAAACCTGATTCCAGACAACCTCTCCGTTATTGTTCGTAAAGGAGACACCATCCTTGCTGTAACAGATAATGCCGTCTTCACGAAAATAATAATTTGCAGACGTATCACTGTTTCTCTCCATGGAATCTACCACTTCGTAATTATGATACGTCCGCAATAAGAACCCAAACACGAACCCTATCACCGCTATAAAAATCACAACACCAAGGATCGCAGCCCTCTTATGTTCTTTCACCCAGCCTTTAAAACACCAGAACCGGTACTTTATCATATCTCTTATTTTTTTCCAATATGTGCGTATCTTTTCCATTCTGAATCATCTTTCTAAAATTGTAATATCGTCCCTAGTATAACCCATTTCACAAAAAATAGCACTATATTTTTTAAGGGAGTTCCAGAACCATGCCTTCATAAATAACATCCGGGTCCTCGATATCATTGATTTCACAAATGGTATCGACATATTGCCGGGAATCATAAAGACTGAGAGAAATATTGGCCAGCGTATCCCCTTTACGTACGGTATAATGCTTTGTCGTCATCCTACCGGATACCGCAGAAGCCTCTGTTTCAAGCGCAGAGTCTTCGCTCTCTTCCTCTATACGCTGTACTGTATCCGTTTCTGAGAATTCGGATTTTTTATTCACCTCCAAATCTCCCTCTACAACTTTGACTGTCACCGTTTCACCGGACACGGTACCGCTGACGGATTTTGCCCCCTCCGGCATATAAAAACGGTTCATCAGTGTCATTCCCAGCACAACAACAGCCATGGCTGCCACCATGGTTCCTGCAATTTTCTTTCCTTTACCTTTATTGTTATGCGAAGCCGATACTTCTGTTTCTTCTTTCCGGCGGCTGCTGCTCTTTCTCAGGTCTGCAGCCGCTACCCCTTCTTCACTGCCCTTTCCCTTGCCGTGTTCGACCATATAACTCTGCATATCTTCGTTACGTTCATAGTAAATATAATATCCATGCTGCTGAACCAGCTTTCCGCCTTCGTAAATAAAGAAAGCATCCTCTCTGTCCATCGGGTCCATTAAAAATAATGTTTTATCCCTTCCCGGAAACTGATCCACATGGATTTTCGTTATTTTTTCATTAATTCCCAGTGATTTTCCGGGCCGTGTCAAAAACCATCCGACAATTTCACTGTTTTTAAAATATTTCCGCATGGTTTCATAAATATCTTCCCACAACGCGCTGCAAAAAGAAACCTGATCCTCATCCACACTGGCCGATGGGATGCCTATGGCGCCATTAATAAATGTCAGCCGCACATCCTCCTGTTTTGTATGGAACCCAAGAAGAACCGCTGCACTTTGCCGGTTCGGATATTCCGATGCCAATTGATTCATATAGGTCACCACGTAATCTTCTACGTAAATCTTCTTTTTCTCCTCGGGTAAACCAATCTGACGGATATTCTTCGGTAACTTTAACTTTTCCTGACTGTTTAAATGACTCATAACTTCAATCATTACCTCACCTTCCCCTGAACCACTCTTCGGAACAAGCACAGATTACCATATTTCACGTAATTTATCTGGCGAAACCTGTCACCGGATACACACAATTTCTCAACACTTTTTTCACCCTGCGTCCGAACCCTCTGAAGAAATTTATGAAACCGTATAAAATCGCATATATA
>DBGCEW010000120.1:0-9515 GCA_048357495.1 Frisingicoccus sp. | reverse complement strand
TTCCCTGGAACAAACTGCGAGTATGACAGCACACGTGCATTCGAGCGTGCAGGTGCAGAGGTGGATGTAAAAGTATTCAAGAACCTGACTGCTGAAGATATCCATGACTCTGTAGAGCTTTTTGAGAAAGCGATCGATCAGGCACAGATCATCATGTTCCCAGGCGGATTCTCCGCAGGTGACGAACCGGATGGTTCCGCGAAATTCTTTGCAACTGCATTCCAGAATGCGAAGATCAAAGAAGCTGTTATGAAGCTGATCAATGAAAGAGACGGTCTGGCACTTGGTATCTGTAACGGATTCCAGGCTCTGATCAAGCTTGGTCTTGTACCGTATGGCGAAATCTGCGGACAGAAGGCAGATTCTCCGACACTGACATTCAATACCATTGGACGTCATATTTCCAAGATGGTTTATACAAAAGTTGTAAGTAATAAATCTCCATGGCTGCAGAAAGCACAGCTTGGTGGTGTTTACTGTAACCCGGCTTCACATGGTGAGGGTCGTTTTGTTGCAAATGACGAGTGGCTTGAGAAACTGTTTGCAAATGGACAGGTTGCAACTCAGTATGTGACTCCGGACGGACAGCTTAGCGTTGATGAAGAATGGAATGTCAATGGTTCTTATATGAACATTGAAGGTATTACCAGCCCGGATGGACGTATCCTTGGTAAGATGGCACATAGCGAACGCCGCGGGGACGGAGTTGCCATTAATATCTATGGAGAGCAGGATATTAAAATATTCGAGTCTGGTGTGGAATATTTTAAGTAAAATAGGGGAAAACTTTCCAGACGGAAGGTTCCCAGAGGAAGGACAGAAAGCGCTGTCCCTCCTCTGGACTCCACCCTTGCGCTTTCTTTTTAGGAGCGCCGGGATTGTGGTGTGGAGGAGTGTATTAACTTTGCGTATTCGCCTGGTTGGGTAGCGCCCTTTTTTGAGTGTGAAGGTCGCCACTCAAGTTTGACACCAAAACTAACGGGAAGCCAGTAAAATCAAGGCTTCCCGTATTTTGTCTGCATGTGGTATATTCGTCCGATTTAGACATGAGAAAAATTTTTTTAATATTTTAGCAATCTGCGCATCTGCTCTTGGGTACGGTATTTATGGTTTAATTCCAGATTGAAAACATGTCCGCATTCTCTTAGGATTTCGTCATAATAAACGAACTGGTATATGTTCATTCGTCCATACAAATACCGGTCTGGATTCAAATTCTGTCTTCGATATCTTGAAGGTCTCTTCTATCCGTGCAAGTCCTCTGTAAGTATCCCTGATTTCATAGTCGCTCATATTCAACTCGCTGGTGACGACTGAATAGTATCCATCGTATTTTTCTTCTTCTGTAATCTTTTCTGTATCGAGAGTTAATTCTCTTCCTTCTACAATCTCACCTGTTGCCTTGTCAAAAGCAATATTCCGCACATATGCTCCGGAACCGGCATCTGCACCGCGAACCAACTGTCCATACACATATCCGTCTCGTGGATTATAATCACCTTTATTATCACCATTCAGGAAATATATGTTATCTGATGTGTTAAGTCCCCGGTCGGCAACAAAAATAATACGTCCGCTGTTGAATTCATTTTTCACGCGGTTAATAATGGGACGCATATGAACTTTTTCGGATTCGTTGCCCGGAAACAGGTCAAAGGCGAGGGGAATACCGTTTTTGCCCATGAGTAAACCCATTTTGACGATGGGGTCTGGCCTGTGGTTTTTCTCAGGTTCCTGTTTTCTGTATTTTAATTCAGTAGGATTTCCTTTTTTGTCTATCGGATTACCGTTGTCGTCAAAGGTGTCCATATCAGATCTTCCGATATCGAAATAGAAGTTCGTACAATCAAAATAGGATACGTGAAAATAGCAGAAGCCGAAAAACAGCTTCCAGATCATACTTAATAGAAGTGTTTCGGAGTTTCCGCTTCCAGAATTTATCCAGTTCCAGCTGTTTGTAAAGTTCTTTTAAAACAGAATAACCTGCGTTTTTAAGATTGTCCTCGTTGATATCCATTTCAGCTTCCATATCAATGGGAACAGAAATTTTCTGAGCAGCTTTTTTCTCAAAAGTGCGTTCTTCAGCAATCTTTTTAAAATGTGAAACAGGATCATCGTACTTTATTTGCAGCTCATCGAGACGGCTGAGATTTTCCACACATTTTTGCCTGGTTTTTCCATTTTCGTAATAGGATTCATAAAAGTACAGCCGTGTAACGCCTTTAATTCTTAAAAGTGGCTTATGTGGCCCGCATCGGTCTGCCGATAGCGGCGATGCCCGTGATTTTTGGCCTGGTGTTATGTTGTACGATTATCCTGATCCCGGTAGGTGTAGCAATGAGGCGTATGGCGGGTTGAGTACTGATGCCTTTATAAAATAAGAAGTATTATCCTCATTCAAAGCGCTTGAATTCAGCAGAAAATCAAAATTTCGGTAGCAATCCCGCAGAATCTGGTTGATCTTTTTTCTGGCGCTCTCGAACGTAGTTTCCTTTACATTTGCGAAGGAAAGGAAAATGACGAGATAAGTTCCCTGTATGGATCGGTATTCTTTATTTTTCCAGATATCCGTTTTTTCGAACAAATCCTTGCGGCTGGCGTATTGAACAGAGAAGAATTATGCCAATTGCAGTTGTTTTCAATCAAATCCCATCTTTCTGAGACAGATTAAGGTTCCGTTTTTATATTCTTATCTTAATAGACGGATTAGGCAGTGGCAACAGATTTTTGAAATATTAGATGGTCTGCCAGGGTTGTTTCTGCGGGGAGTGGGAGACGCTTCTTATAGCAGCAACCACGAAGGCGGTTCGACGGGCAGGGGTCCAAAAAGAAAAAACAGCGAAAAGCTTCGGGCGGAGTTCCGTTATTATGTGCTTCCGGAAAAGGACTGGGAGACGGAAAATGTAGGCTTTATCCTCGGCAGTATCGGACAGGCGGAATCAATGCTATTTTTACGTTGAACGGTAAACTTTTATATGATGCATGAGATTTCCTAAGCACAGCTTGAAAACAGGTTCCAGAATAAATTGAGGGACATTGACGTTCTGTTAAAGGACATTTTATGTTTGATGAAGAATTTAAAATCAGAAAAAATTTAAGTGATACCTAATTTTAAAAGAATCCGGCGTGCATGAAGGAAAAATGGAAACATCGGCAGAAAAAAGGCTGTTAGTTGACAAATCGGTATTGTAGCGACTCTTTAAAGGTTGAACGTATCTATTTGGAACCCGGCGGCTGGGGAAAAGATAAGAGGACGTTTAATATAGCGGGAAGGAGGAAACAGGACATGGAGACAACTATGCTCGATGCCGCTCTGTCGCAGGGGATATGGGCAGTGGTGGCGGTATTTCTGCTCATCTACGTAGTGAAATCGAATGAGCAGAGGGACAAGAAACAGGAAGAACGTGAAAATAATTATCAGTCTGTAATAGAAAAGCTTACAGAAAAATATCAGATTCTTTATACCGTTCAGAATGACCTGAATGAAATAAAGAACCATCTTCTGGCGAAGCAGGATTCACGTTCGGAATGAGATGAAAAAAAGAATTGATGTCCTTAAATGACGAAAAAAGTCCGTGGCCTGTATCCTTGTATGATAGGCCACGGACTTTTTGGAATGATAAAACAGCTATTATTTCTGTTGGAAGACTTTTAGGTGTTATTAGTGCCAGAAATAGGTAATGGGAAGTTATTTAGAGTAAAATAAAAATTGTAAAAAGTAAAAAAGAAAGGATAAAAAATGAGAAAAAAGATTCTGAAAGTGTTTTTTGTGATATTGACAGGTATCACGGTGACCCTGACAGGATGTGAATTGTCAGGAAGCAACGAATCCGCGCAAACGGAAAGCGAAAGTGGTAAGGATGCTGTAAAGTTTATTCCAAATCTTACTACGGCTGTTACCAGGAAGCCAACGCCCACAGCTGTGGCAGCAAATCCAGGAGACAGTGTGCAGAATCAACAGTCTGGAAATAACGCAGAAGCGGAAATTTACCAAAGCCAGGAAGATCCCGCAGATCAGGAATCTGCACAGGAAGAAACTTATGATATCCAATATATCACTGGTAATATTCTGTATTCCGATGAAAATACGATAACAGTAGAAGTGGGCGAATCAGGAAATTATTATAATATGGTTTTTAATATAGAAAACGCCGTCCTGAATATAGCTAATGGGAGTGCTGTACGATCCGGACTGAATGTTGACCTGGAGTATTATAGTCAGAATAACGTTAATATAGTAATCATGCTTACGAGTGATGGGGAGGAATATTTACCTTCCAGTACATTAGAGGAAGCGCAGAAAATGACCGACGAATATGTACCTGATGTGAGTGAATCGGAAAACGAAGATTTTGAAGATACCTCTCCCAGTGAATATTAGATTTTCTCGCATTTTCTCGGAAAAGGCACTGCATATGCAGCGCCTTTTTCTCAGGTGCGCTCGTCAGGCGCATGTTCAAAAATCGTTAAACACCTGCAAGCTTTGCAAAAGTATCTCTTCCCGCAATTCCATCCGCAGTTAATCTCTTAGAAGTCTGGAATTTTTTCACACCTTGCTTTGTGGCGGCTCCAAAGGCATTATCAATCCCGTTATTCAGGGTAATACCATGAGCATAAAGACCAATCTGCAGAACTCCGACATAAAGGTTATTGGCCCCTTCTGAAAGCACATGAGCAGCACAGGCATTGGATGTGTTTGTTCCCCAGATGCCATCGGTTGTAAGGCCAGTGCCGTATACGGAATTAAGTGCAGTCTGGATTGCTTTAATATATGCTTTCTGACTCGCAGATCCCCAGATACCGTCTACAGTCAATCCGGCTTTGAACTTTGAGTTCAATGCAGTCTGAGCTGTTTTAACTGCGGAGGAACCTGTGGAAGCAGTTCCTTTGCCTACATAATCCTGATGCATATAACCGATTCCGATTCCAGACACTTTCACATGAACCCATACACCAGAGTTGGTTCCATCTAGCTCAAGGCTGGTTCCCTTTGATACCGTACCCATGATGGCTCCGCCTGGCGTCTGACGTACATAAACGCCATCTCCAGTACATACCCCAGTGCTTTTCGTTGTCCAGGTAGAAGGAGTTGTTGTTTCGCCAGAGTTATTAATGGAATTAATAATACTATAATCCGGCCTGGCGAATCTTGTACCGGAGGACGCACTCAATGTACGGTTTCTCTGATATACGCCGATCCCTTCAGCTACCACACCGGAACCGTCATTTGTATTGCCTTCAATGGTAGTATAAGAATTACCACTAACAGCAATAACAAGTCCAGTATGATTAAATACCGACCCATTATGATACATTACGATGTCTCCAGCTTTCGGCGTAGAATAATTGGTAAATTTGGTTGAAATGTTTGGAACACTTATATACGGCCAATGCTTTAATAATTCCGAAGCCTTCGACTTGTTAAAGGCTTTCATAAATACCCAGCTTATAAAGCAGGCACACCATGCCTGACCCTGGTATTCTGGTGCAACATCCCGCCAATACTTTGTATAATTAGCGGTTCCTGCATTTGCGGTCTTGCTGTCAAGATTTGCATTCGATGCTTTCTCACGATAACCGATTTCTGCTTTTGCAATATTTATCGCTGCCTGAATTGCATCGGATGCTGTCACCTTATAATTAGTGATATAGGTCTTTAATGCATTATATACCATTTTCTGTCGGCTCTTATATGCTCCGACCTGATTTCCGGTATCTGTCTGGCAGGCAGTATAAAGATGATCCAGTGTGTAAGGCTTTGTAGTCTTGGCAAGAATCCTTTTCACCGCAGAAAGTCCACCCTGATGGCGAAAATTTGCACACATCATTTTGGCATCCATTGCTGTAACGCCCAGAGAAGCTGCTTCCTTCACATAAGTTTCCATCTGTCCATCCATAAGCTGATCCTGGCAGCGATGACCAACTGTTGAATTGATAATATGTACAATTGCCTTCGCTTTTGCCGAGGTTTTTGAGAGCTGATAGTTTGACCAGTCTGTTTTATTAAGATCCGCCGCGACACCGGCCGTATCATACTTGCTGAAAGTTGCGGCATCAGTAGTTTTAATCTTAAGAAGAAGTGTACGAGCCTCATTGCCATACCACTGTCCGGCACCGATTGTGATCGCATGTTCCGCAGAACTGTTGGTATATGCTTCCGTAAAATCAGCATAGTCCTTTTGTCCATATACTTGTCCGCCAGTTTCCACTGCATAAATAATATTTCGCATTACAAGTTTTTCATGATCTGTCATTGTGTTTTTTCTCCTTTTGAAATTTTGGAATTTGCAAATTCATTTTATAAGGAGAAAAATAGTCTCAAAATGTAAACCGCTAATCAAGATTTTTGACAAAAAAGTGCCGTGAAATCCAATGAGCAGAAGTGCAAAAGCAGGATTCATGTTCGGCAAGTGATGAAGAGCAAATTTGATGGCTGAAAACGAAAAAAGCCCTTGGGCTGTACCGTATGCTACTGCGCAATGACTTTTGAGAATGAAAATGAGACAGTTGTTACTGTTGGAAGACTTTTAGGTGTTGTTAGTGCCAGAAATATATTATGGGGTGTTATATGAGGTAAAATAAAGAAGTAAAGGTTGACAACAAGGATAAACGATATGTCAATGTAACTATTGACTGTATAGATGGGAATGGGATGAGGGGAATACCTCTTAGATGTCCTTACCTCTATACCATAAAAAGAAATAAGTCTGTAAGAGATTTCTCTTGCTTACAAACTTATTATACGAGATGGAGAAAAGCATGTGCGGAATTTGTGGATTTTTCGGAAAGAAAAAGAACAAAAGAGAGATTGTGGAAAAAATGAAGGAAAAGCTGGTACATCGAGGTCCAGATGCGCAGGGCAGTTTTGTAAATGACAGCGTGGCCCTTGGATTTCGCCGCCTGAGTATCATCGACCTGGAAGGCGGCCTGCAGCCTATGAAAAGCAGCAGTCAGAACCTGACAGTGGTGTTTAACGGAGAAATCTATAATTACCAGGAACTGCGGGAGCAGATGGAACGGGAAAAGAAGATTCTTTTTGTCACCCGCTCGGACACGGAGACGCTGGTGAATGGTCTTGAGGCTTATGGTCCGGCGTTTGTGGAGCAGCTTCGTGGAATGTTTGCCTTCGCCGTCTGGAATGAGAAAAAAGAAGAACTGATGCTGGCGAGGGATTTTTTCGGAATCAAGCCGTTGTTTTACACAGTGGTGGATGGAAATTTCGTGTTTGCGTCGGAGATTAAGAGCATCCTGCAGTTCCCGGGCGTCCCGAAAAAGTTGAATGAACGGGCGCTGGAGCAGTATCTTTCTTTTCAGTATTCCGTGCTGGAGGAAACTTTTTTTGAGGGAATCTACCGCCTTCCGCCGGGCTGTATGCTGTTTTACCGCCAGGGAAAGTATGAAATCTGCAGATATTTTCAGCCGAAGCTACAGCCCGAGGCGGGGTGTTCGCTGGCGGATATGGAGAAAAAACTGGAGAGCGTGCTTAAAAAATCCGTCCGCCGCCATATGGTCAGTGATGTGGAAGTGGGAACTTTCTTGTCCGGCGGTGTGGATTCGGGTTTTATTGCCGTGTTGTCCGGGGCAAAAATGGCGTTTACGGTGGGATTTCTGGATGGGAACAGCGGCTACAACGAGGAAAACAGGGCCAGGGAGGTGGCCCGGTATGCGCATCTTTCTTATCACATGCATACTATCGGGAAAAAGGAGTTCTGGGATGTGCTTCCAAAGGTAATGTACGCCCTCGACGAGCCCAGCGGTGATGCTTCTGCCGTCGCCATGTATTTTTTGGCTGCCAAGGCGTCTCGTTATGTGAAGGTGGTGCTCTCCGGGGAGGGTGCGGACGAACTATTTGGCGGTTATAATATCTACCGGGAGCCTCTGGCTCTTCAGAAAGTGGCCTGGATTCCTGAAAAGATCCGGCGTGCGGTTTCCCGGCAGGCGAAAAAACTGCCGGACCGCCGCGGCAAGAGCTTTCTGATCCGGGCCGGCCAACGGGTGGAGGAACGGTTTATCGGGAACGCCCATATTTTCACCGACGAGGAGCGCCGGGAGCTTTTGAAAAATCCGACCGACACGCCGTCCTGTCAGGAGTTTCTGCGAAAGACTTATGAAGAAGCCGCCGGGCTTTCCGACCCGGAGAAAATGCAGAACATCGACCTGAAATACTGGCTGGCCGGGGATATTTTGCAGAAAACCGACCGCATGAGCATGGCCCATTCGCTGGAGGTGCGCGTGCCCTTCCTGGACCGGGATGTGTTCGAGGCTGTCCGGACACTTCCGCCGGAGGCAAAATTTGCCCACGGAAAGACGAAGTATCTGTTTCGGAAGGTGGCCCGGAAATACATCCCGGAAGACACGGCCGCGCGGAAAAAGCTGGGATTTCCGGTGCCTGTCCGTGTCTGGCTGCGGGACGACGACTGGTACGGGAGAGTTAAAAAAATGTTTCAAAGCCCCATATCCCGTCAGTATTTCCACACGGAAAAGCTGACGGCGCTTCTGGAGGAGCATCACGCGGGAAAGAAGGACAACAGCCGGAAAATCTGGACGGTGCTGGCGTTTTTGTTCTGGTATCAGGAATATTTTGATGAGTAAAAATAATAAGAATAACCCAAAAAAGATTGTAAAAATAGATTTTGAAAGTATTTTTGGTAATGATGGCGGGAAGCAGCTGTAAAATATATAGCTTCTGTAGTGAGGATTATATGCAGGATGGAAATTGGGAATATTGTTTAAATACAATATTCCTTTTTTTATAGATATAAGAAACCTTTGATTCTGAACAAAAAAATAAAAAATAAGTTTACATTTTTATGCCCAGATACTCTTTAAAAAATAAAAGGGTATATGATGCAGGGATATAAAGATTTGGTTATACAGGCAAAAAATGATTCAAAATACATGCAAAGCTTACTTTGCATAATGGAACCTTTAGTAAAATCATATGCAAAAAAAATACTCTTTCTAGATTGGGATGACGCAACTCAAGAATTGAATTTGGCAATTATAGAAGCAGTAAAAACAATCGCCACTTGTGAAGACGATTATCAGTGCTTGAAATTCATTACCAATTCAGTGAAATATAAATTTGCTCATCTTTGCAAGAGAAACTTAAAAAAAGAAAAATACGAATGTGCATATATGGATAATGAAGGTGATTTACAAGAAAGCTATAGAGCGGATTATTCATCTGTGGAATTAGCATTTGATCTGAAAAATATAACCTTAAAAATGACTTCAAACCAAAGGGATATTTTAAAATACTTGATTTTAGGGTGGTCAGATAGTGAAATCGCATCTTTCTTACACTTTAGCCGTCAATATGTAAACAGAGAAAAGAAAAAAATATATCAATTTCTGAAATGATTTTTTACATAAATAGTAAGTGCTGAATATTGCTTGAATTTGTGACATAAACATATTTGCAGCAGTCAAAAGAAGAAGCAACATGTTTGAAAGAAAAATTAAGTCAAAAATGCCGCAGCCTTTGAAAATATTGGCTGCGGCATTTAAAATAT
>DBGCEW010000119.1:0-7047 GCA_048357495.1 Frisingicoccus sp. | reverse complement strand
GTTATGAAAATGATATTCGGGCTCTCCTCATGGCATTTTACCATGGGGAGAAAATTTTAGTCCGGAATCTGGACAACATGGCGGATGAAAAAATTGAATATGGGGATTCGGACCGTATTTTGACGGTGACTTATGAAAATGGCGGATTAAACCTGTGCCTTTGGGATGGCGGTGAAAAGCTTCTTGGTGAAAAACAGAAGGCTGAGCTTCCGGAGGAACGCAAAGAAGGAAAAAATGTATTAAAAGCCTGCTTGTATGAACTTCTTTCGGAAGTGACAGGAAAAAAGCTTCCATGGGGTACGCTGACAGGAATCCGTCCGACAAAGATTCCGATGGCCATGTATGAAGCGGGAAAAAGCCGGGAAGAAGCGGCGGCTCACCTTCGGCAGGTTTATAAGGCATCGGAAGAGAAAATCCAACTGTGTACCCGGGTGGCTGAAAATGAACGGCGGATTCTGGAGAGCGTGGATTATAATAAATCCCTGAGTCTGTACATAGGCATTCCTTTTTGTCCAACGATTTGTCTGTATTGTTCCTTCTCATCTTATCCGCTGAATGTATGGGAAAAAGAAGTGGATAATTATCTGTCGGCGCTTTTTAAGGAGATTCAGTATGTTTCTGAGATGATAAAGGGGTATCATCTGACAACGGTTTATATGGGCGGCGGCACACCGACTTCTTTAAATGCCCGGCAGATGGATGCACTGTTGTGCTGTCTGGAAGAGCATTTTGATTTGAAGGGCATTCGTGAGTTTACGATTGAAGCCGGACGTCCGGACAGCCTTGACATGGATAAGCTCCGTGTGATGAAATCCCATGGCATTGAGCGGGTATCTATTAATCCGCAGACTTTAAATCAAAAGACACTGGATATCATCGGACGGCGGCACACTGTTGAAGATGTGGAACGGGCTTTTGATATGGCCAGACAGGCCGGATTTTCCAATATTAATATGGATCTGATTTTGGGGCTTCCGGGAGAAACATCAGCGGATGTCATGCGGACCCTGGAAGGCGTCCGGGCAATGGGACCGGAGAGTCTGACAGTGCATTCACTGGCTGTGAAACGGGCTTCCCGGCTCAACCAGAATCTTGCCCAGTATCCTCCGGCATCTCAGGAAGAGGTCAACCGGATGATCGGCATGGCTCTGGAAACGGCGGAAATGATGGGTATGGAGCCTTATTATATGTATCGTCAGAAGAATATTGCGGGAAATCTGGAAAATGTCGGCTATTCCAAACCGGGAAAAGAGTGTCTGTACAATATTCTTATAATGGAAGAAAAACAGAGCATTATTGCCCTTGGCGCCGGAGGCTCAACAAAGCTTGTTTATCCGGAAGAAAAACGTATTGAACGTATTGAAAATGTTAAAAGTGTTAAAGATTACATGGAGCGGATCGATGAGATGATCCAGCGGAAAAAAGACGGGTTTCCGGGTTTTTAAATGTGTTGCAGAAACTGTATTGCCGGAAGGAGAATGCTTTATCGGAGGGGATGAATGGTCGGCAAGTTATAGTAAGAAGTGATAAAAGGATTTTTGTCTATAAATCCATAAAAAAATAATAAAATTTTTGCAGATGCCCTTGTATTTTTTGAGATGTGCGTCATAATAAAAGTATCAAAATAGGGAGGGAGTGGTTAACGATGGACATTCAGTTCTCGGAAGAGATTTCGGAAGGGTATTTGTCAGCAGTTGAGCATATTCTCAGAAATGAGGAATTTCTTTCTTTATGCTTGTATTCGCATCATCAATGGACCAATCGGCTGATGCACAGTGTCAATGTTTCTTATATATCATGGAAGATGGCAAAGCGGTTTGGATGCGATGAAAAAGTTGCTGCAAGAGCAGGACTTTTACATGATTTTTGTCCCTATGATTTCAGTGAAAAAACACCAACGGGAGAACATCAGGCTTTTTTTCATCCGAAGGCCGCGGCAAAAAACAGCCTTCAGATATTTGATATCAGTAAAAGGGAAGAGGACGCTATATTGACCCATATGTTTCCGCTGGGACCTGTTCCGAAAAACAGCGAAGCATGGATTATTACGCTGGCAGACAAGGTGTGTGCCGCTTTGGAATTGTGTCATATTGCTGTGGCACTGGCAAGACGCAACCGCGTTGTCATAGGATAAGTTTTGTTTGGGAAACCTGCTGTATGAAAGAGCATACAGCAGGTTTTTTGGGTTGTCGAAGTGTTTGGATTGCACAATAACTCACCTGTGTTATAATTAAATTGTCTTTATGATATATCATAGTTTTAGGCATTTCATAGCGTTTCATTTCTGAAACGGATTTTTCCAGAGAATTTATAAAAAAACAGGGCAGAGCTTTTCTTTGTGTTTCTTATGCCCGCGAAAGGATGATATATAACGGAAAAAACATTGATTATTCAGGTGGAGAATTATAAACGTCACAAGGATATACTGGAACAGGGGCCATATATAAGGAAGATGGATCTGGCAGTCAATTGCAGGGTGCTGATTTCGATAACTCCCAGGGAGATGCGGACAGCGCGGGTAACCTGGGATATGCTTGAACAGTGGGATATATCTCCGGAAGAATTATTCCGAAGGGCCGGTGAAGCCTCTCGGAAACAACTTCCTCCAATCGTAGAACCCATGAGCGATGTCATTCGGGGATTTCTGATTGATGAATTTATTGAAGTATCCGGTGAAGATGAAGATACAGCGGTAAAAAAGGCAGAAGGGGAATATAAAAAGCTTTTTGGGAGCGAAACGGCGGATATGCCGGAAATATATGTACTGAGTAACGAGCTTCGTGTTCAGGGCGCCGCTGTGATTTTTTATACAGATGTTCTCAAAGGGTTTGCAGAAGAGACAGGAAGTGATTTAATTCTTCTTCCAAGCAGTGTACATGAATGGCTTGTTCTTCTGGATAGTCCGTCTTATGATGAAGAGAATCTCGAAGCTATGGTCCGGGAGGCAAATGCTCAGGTTGTTATGGAAGATGAAGTGTTGTCGGATCATATTTATCGTTATTCCAGAGAAAGAAACGAATTGTTCCGGTCAGATATGGTCAAAACACTGGACAAAAACGGTAAGAATTGCTAAAATACTATCTGATAATGCCGTACTCTGCCGAGAGGCAGGGCGTTTGAATAAATTGGAGGAATGAAGATGATTACACAAAGACCGAAGGGAACTCAGGACTGGTATGGCAGTGATATGCACAAACGAACAATCATTGAAGCTGCTGCCAGAGAATTATGCAGGGTATATAATATTAAAGAAGTGATTACGCCTGTGTTTGAGCATACCGTACTTTTCCAGCGCGGTGTCGGTGAAACGACGGATGTGGTGCAGAAGGAGATGTACACCTTTGAAGATAAGGGACATCGCAGCATCACATTAAAACCGGAGGGAACTGCCGGAGCGATTCGGGCCTATCTGGAGAATAACATGTATGCAGAGCCGGCACCGGCAAAACTTTTTTATGTGACACCGGCTTTTCGTTATGAACAGCCTCAGAGCGGACGGCTGCGTCAGCATCACCAGTTCGGGGTGGAATTTGTGGGGTCTAAGAGTCCTCTTGTTGAAGTGGAGCTGATTTCACTTGTGACAACCTTTATCCGTAAAATTGGTCTGAAGGATGCAAAACTTCATATTAACAGCATTGGATGTGCAAACTGCCGTAAGACATATAACGAAGCGCTTTTGTCTTACCTCAGAGAACATGAAGAACAGCTTTGTCCGACCTGCCGTGAACGTATGAAGAAGAATCCTCTGCGTGTCATTGACTGTAAGGTGCCGGAGTGTAAGGAGATTGTCAAAGATGCGCCACGGACGGTGGATTATCTGGATGATGAATGTCGTGAACATTTTGAAGAACTTCAGTCTCTTTTGACAGAGATGAATATTCCTTTTGAAATTGATACGGGAATTGTCCGTGGACTGGATTACTACACCAAAACCGTATTTGAGTTTGTTAACAATGATGGCTTTACCCTTTGTGGTGGCGGCCGCTATGATAATCTTGTGCATGAAATTGATGAAAAGCAGAATATTCCATCGGTTGGATTCGGTATGGGTATCGAGCGTATCATTTATTTTCTGGATAAGGAAGGGGTTGAGCTCGCTCCGGAACCGGCGATTGAGCTTTATGTAGGCGTTCTCGGAAAAGAGGCCCGGGCCAAAGCCTATAAGATTGTTCAGGCACTGCGCATGGCCGGAGTAGTTGTGGAAACCGATTATATGGACCGGAGTGTTAAGGCTCAGATGAAATATGCAAACAAACTCGGTGCAAAGCATACGGTGATTCTCGGAGAGAATGAACTTGACAGCAATGAGGCAAATATTAAAAATATGGAAACCGGTGAGCAGACAAAAGTCGCTTTAGATGCAATCGCCGCTTACTTTACCAAATAACGAAGGAGAGAAAGAAACATGTCTGAATCAATGAAGGGGTTAAAGAGGACCCATCGCTGTGCGGAATTAAATGGAGCGAATGTCGGGGAGATTGTTACCGTTATGGGCTGGGTACAGAAGAGCCGGAATAAGGGCGGTATCATTTTTGTTGACCTTAGAGACCGAAGCGGTCTTCTTCAGATTATTTTTGAGGAAGCGGATGCAGGAAGCGAGAATTTTGCAAAGGCAGAAAAACTTCGTTCAGAGTTTGTTATTGCGGCTGTTGGACGGGTAGAAAAAAGAGCCGGAGGCGTAAACAAAAATCTGGCAACGGGAGAAATTGAAATCCGTGCAACGGAACTTCGTATTCTTTCTGAGTCTGAAACGCCGCCGTTCCCGGTAGAAGAAAACAGCAAAACAAAGGAAGACCTCCGCTTGAAATATCGTTATCTGGATCTGAGACGTCCGGATTTACAGCGGAATCTGATGATGCGCAGTAAAGCGGCAACCGTTATCCGGAATTTCCTTTCAGAAGAGGGATTTCTGGAAATTGAGACACCGGTTCTTGGAAAAAGTACACCGGAGGGTGCGAGAGATTATCTGGTGCCGAGCCGTGTTCATCCGGGGAATTTTTATGGTCTGCCTCAGTCACCTCAGTTGTATAAACAGTTATTGATGTGTTCCGGTTATGACCGTTATTTCCAGATTGCAAAGTGTTTCCGTGATGAGGATTTACGTGCGGACCGTCAGCCGGAATTTACGCAGATTGATATGGAGCTTTCTTTTGTGGATGTGGATGATGTAATCGATGTCAATGAACGGCTGCTTTCCCGTCTGTTTAAAGAGATTATCGGACTTGATGTGCAGCTTCCGATCCAGCGTATAACATGGCAGGAAGCGATGGACCGTTTCGGTTCAGATAAGCCGGATACCCGCTTTGGCATGGAACTTCAGGATGTCAGTGATGTTGTTAAAGACTGTGAGTTTGTTGTATTTAAGGGGGCTTTGGAAGACGGAGGTTCTGTTCGTGGTATTAATGCGAAAGGACAGGGCGGTATGCCTCGAAAGAAAATTGACGCGCTGGTTAAATTTGCAAAGGATTACGGTGCAAAGGGACTGGCCTATATTGCTGTCCAGGAAGACGGTACTGTAAAATCTTCTTTCTCAAAATTCATGAAGGACGAAGAAATGGCAGCGCTCATTCAGGCAATGAAGGGTGAAAATGGCGATTTACTTCTTTTTGCAGCAGATAAAAACAAGGTTGTTTACGATGTTCTCGGCGCTCTGCGTCTGGAACTTGCAGATAAGATGGAACTGATTGATAAGAGCAAATTTAATTTCCTCTGGGTTACAGAATTCCCGCTTTTGGAGTGGTCGGAAGAAGAAGGCCGCTATACAGCGATGCATCATCCGTTTACCATGCCTATGGAAGAAGATTTGCAGTATCTGGACAGTGATCCGGGCAGAGTGCGTGCAAAGGCCTATGATATTGTTTTAAATGGTACGGAAATCGGTGGCGGAAGTGTCCGTATTTTCCAGAATCATGTTCAGGAAAAGATGTTTGAAGTTCTTGGTTTTACAAAAGAGGATGCCTATGACCGATTCGGCTTCCTTTTAAATGCCTTCAAGTACGGTGTACCGCCGCATGCAGGTCTTGCCTACGGCTTTGACCGTCTGATTATGATTATGGCCGGTATGGACAGTATCCGTGATGTCATTGCCTTCCCTAAAGTAAAGGATGCCTCCTGTCTGATGACAGATGCACCGAATGTTGTGGATCATATTCAGCTTCAGGAGCTTGGAATCGACATTGCAGAAGAAGCAGAGGATGAGGAAGCCTGAATCAGCGGATATCTGAATTTATAAGTTCAGATGATAAGTACAATGTAAAATTTTTATAAAAGAGAGAGTTGTTTATAAAAATCAGATATGTTATGCTTTTAAGTGGAATCATAGTTACAAAAAGGATAATCATGGAGGTACGTTATGTATTCATTAGATGAATTAAAAAAAGCAGACCCGGCCATTGCCCAGACCATCGAGGATGAACTGGCAAGACAGAATTCCCATATTGAGTTGATTGCTTCTGAAAACTGGGTAAGCCATGCTGTTATGGCAGCTATGGGAAGTCCGTTGACGAACAAATATGCTGAAGGATATCCGGGAAAACGTTACTATGGCGGATGTGAATGTGTTGATGTTGCTGAAAATCTTGCGATTGAACGGGCAAAAGAACTTTTTGGATGCGATTACGCCAATGTTCAGCCCCATTCCGGCGCACAGGCAAACATGGCTGTATTTTTTGCCATGGTCAATCCTGGAGATACAGTGATGGGAATGAATCTTGATCACGGTGGACATCTGACCCATGGAAGTCCGGTAAATATGTCCGGTAAATATTTTAATATTGTACCTTACGGTGTGAATGATGAAGGCTTTATTGATTATGATGAACTTCGCCGGATTGCATTGGAAGCAAAACCCAAATTAATTGTTGCCGGTGCCAGCGCTTATGCAAGAACAATTGATTTTAAAAAGTTCCGTGAAGTTGCCGATGAAGTGGGCGCATATCTTATGGTCGATATGGCTCATATTGCAGGTCTGGTTGCTGCAGGACTTCATCCAAGTCCAATTCCTTATGCAGATGTTGTGACAACAACAACCCATAAAACACTGCGCGG
>DBGCEW010000118.1:0-3089 GCA_048357495.1 Frisingicoccus sp. | reverse complement strand
AAGAGGCCGGGATTGTGGGCTGCGGCGGCGCCGGATTTCCGACCCATGTGAAGTACAGCGGCAGCGGCGTGGAATATCTGATCATTAATGGTGCAGAATGTGAGCCGTTGCTCCGGACGGACCGCTATATTATGAAGCATCTTGGAGAACGGGTGGTTTCTGCGGCAGAAGCCGTGCAGGCGATGCTTGGGGCAAAGCAGTGCCGGATTGCTCTGAAGAAAACCTATACCGAAGAAATCAAAGCGCTGGAAAAGGTGCTGAAAGATAAAAATTCCAGGGTGGAGCTGGCAAAGATGGACAGCTTTTATCCGGCCGGGGATGAACAGACCATGGTCTATGAAGTGACGGGACGTATCGTGCCGCCGGCGGGGATTCCGCTGGATGTGGGATGCGTTGTATCGAATGTGGCAACCATGCTCAGCATCTGTGATGCGATGGAAGGGAAGCCTCTGACACAGAAATATCTTACTGTGACCGGAGAGGTCCGGGAACCCTCGGTGATTCATGTGCCGGTGGGGACTTCCTTTGAAGACTGTATCGCCCTCGCCGGGGGCGCAAAAAAATCCGGATATTTTATTGTATCCGGCGGTCCGATGATGGGAACACGGATGACGATGGAAGAAGCAAAAAATGCGGTAGTCACAAAGACCACCTCCGGAATCCTTGTACTTCCGGAGGACTGTGCCATTGCGCGCAAAAACCGGATTTCTCTGCAGCATATGTTTAACCGGGCCCGTTCAGCCTGTATTCAGTGCCGCTATTGTACGGATATGTGTCCGAGACATCTGCTTGGACATCCGCTGAAACCGAATCTGATCATGCGAAAACTGGCGATGGCCGGGGATGTGTCGAAGATTCTTGATGACAGGGATATCCAGAATGCAGCCCTTTGCTGTGAATGCGGTATCTGCGAAGATTTTGCCTGTCCGATGGGACTTCAGCCAAAACGGGTGAATCAGGTCATTAAAGGGGCGCTGAGAGAAGCGGGAATCCGTTATACCCGGGAAGAAGATTCGTGGACGGCGGATAAAAACCGGGATGGACGGAAGATTCCGGCAGGAAGAGTTGCATCCCGGGTGGGTGTGCTGGCCTGGTATGATCTGAAGATAGATACATTGAAGGAGACTGTGCCGGAACGGGTGGAGATTCCTGTCAGCATGCACATTGGCGCACCGGCGGAACCGATCGTACAGGCCGGAGACAGGGTTCAGGTGGGACAGCAGATTGCAAAAATTCCGGAGGGAGCCATGGGGGCGAATATCCATGCAAGTATTTCCGGAAAAGTTGTTTCTGTCGGACAGAGGATTATTATTGAAAGGGCAGGTTGATGGCTATGATAGAGACGGTGGGCTTTCTCGAACTGAACAGTATTGCCAAAGGGGTCGAAGCGGCCGATGGGATTTTAAAGGCAGCTCAGGTGGAACTGGCTTTTGCAAAACCGGTATGTCCGGGAAAATACAGTATATTATTTACAGGTGAAGTTGCTGCGGTAAAGGCCTCTCTGGATGCGGGAATAGCCATTGGAGACAGCCATGTGGTGGATTCTACGGTCATTCCGAGGGTGCATCCTCAGGTGATCGAGGCGATCAATCAGGCAACAGAATTTTATGAAAGAGGCGCCATTGGCGTCATGGAGTTTTTCAGTATTACGGCGGCGGTATACGGTGCGGATGCGGCGGTGAAGGCGGCCAATGTTACCCTTCTGGATGTGCGTCTCGGCATGGGACTGGGCGGTAAATCCTTTGTTGTTATGACGGGGGATGTGGCATCGGTGAAAGCTTCGGTAGAAGCCGGAAGCGCAGAGGGCAAAAATAACGGTCTTCTCGTGTCCAGTGTTGTGATTCCGAGCCCTCGGCCGGAAATTTTTGAAAGTCTGATGTAGAGGTGACGGGATTTGGATGGTTTTATGAACAAGCATGAGGGAAAACAGAGAATTATTCAGGAATTTGTTCCCGGTAAACAGACGACCATGGCCCATTTGATTGCCAATCCGAAAGAGGATTTGTATACCAAACTGGGAGTGATCACAGATAACCGGGGTGCTCTGGGTATCATGACGATTACACCGAGTGAGGCAGCCATTATCGGCGCCGATGTGGCAACGAAGGCGGCAGCGGTGGATATTGTTTTTGTGGACCGTTTCAGCGGGTCTCTGGTCATCTGTGGTGATGTTTCCAGCGTGGAAGCCGCATTGATTGCGGTGAATGATACACTGGCGAATATTCTTGGCTTTGATGTGGCCCCGATCACACGGACATAGGAGGCCGGATATGAAAAAATTAATGCTTATCGGAAAGGTTTCCTGTGGGAAAACCACATTATGCCAGTATCTGACGAATCAGAAAATTAAATATAAAAAGACCCAGGCGTTAGAAGTGACGGACAATATCATCGATACGCCTGGGGAATATGTAGAACGGCGCCAGTTTTATCAGGCTCTGGCAGTAACGGCTATGGGAGCGGATGTGGTGCTGCTTTTACAGGATCCGACAGATATGACATTTACACTGCCGCCGGGACTTCAGGCCATGTTTCAGAAGCCGATGGTTGGCGTGATTACAAAAAGCGATCTGATTACGGACGAAAAACAGCTGGTCCGGGCTGAAAAGAGCCTGTCTCTGGCCGGCGCCCGTCCGATTTTTAAAATATGCAGTATGACCGGTGAGGGGATTGAAGACCTCATTGATTATCTGACAGAAGATATTGAATAAAGGCTTTCCCTGCAAGTGAGGGGGAAGTCTTTTTCTTTTGAATGAGACAGATTTCCCGGCGGGGAATCTGCTCTTTTATTTTGACTTCAAATATTTTTCCTTTTGCCAGCGCATCCAGGGCAAAGGGTTCCGGAACAAAACCGATGCCCAGATTATTTTCAACAACGGGGACAATCAGGTCCGTTGTTGCCAGCTCAATATCCGGTTCGGGGAAGGGGCGGCAGACCTTGAAGACCTTTTCAAAATGCTGTCGGGTCAGGGTATTTTTTTCCAGAGATATGAGGGGATAGGCGGAAAGCTCTTTTAATGACAGGGTCCGGTGGCACAGAAAAGAGAATTCCGGTCCGGCAATCATCAGATCCTGAAAATCGGCAAGCC
>DBGCEW010000117.1:0-4234 GCA_048357495.1 Frisingicoccus sp. | reverse complement strand
TGGAAACCTTATAACCTATGACTTTTCTGTAAAACAAATCGATGATGATACAAAGATACAATGGGGAATTGTTGACTTTGAAATAGGTGATTTTTGTGGCTGGTGGCCTCTCTGGATTTCAAAACGGCACTGATTTTCTTCGCACCATAGATTTGGCCGTTTTCATCATAAATTTCTCTTTTCTGTATAAAAATAGAAAGACAATTTATAAAAATCGCTAGAAAATGCTGGATGATGATAAGCTAAAAATGAAAGTATAAAAATTATATAAAAGTTTCGGAAAAATTTGGGGGTAATAGTAATACACACAATAAAAATTAATGATGATTTTATTTGTTAAAACACCTAATTATTTCAATAAATCCAGATTATTTTCTATTTATTTTAATAATTATGCCCTTTATAATATTTGTTGAAAGGAGTTACGGCAAAGGCGCCGTAACCGATTTGCTTCACGGCGAGCGTTAAATAAATTAGGAAAGGTGAGGTCGATTTATGAAAATGAAAAAACGCATAACCAGAGCATTCGGAGTGCTACTTGCGCTCAGTCTTTTTACAGCAATGATAGGTTGTGCAGAAGACACTGGTTCCAGTTCGGAATCCAGTGGCGGAACGCAGAACAGTTCTGCAGCAGAAGAAAACACAGAGAAAGTTACTATTCGTATTTTGGATCAAAACACCAAAAACACCGACGGAATGACGGCGTTTGTAGAGAGCATAGAAGCCTATGCGGAAGAGGTGTCCGACCGGTATATTATTGAGCACGAAGGAATTGCTGGCGACGATATCAAAACGGCCATGAAAACATACGTGGCTGCCGGGAATACCCCGGATATCGTAGAATACTGGAACTCCGCTTCTGATAGCGGCTCTATGATGGACGCAGGCGTATTTCTCCCTATTGATGAATTCTTCGAGGCCTCTGAGGAACTTAGCGAAGAAGATTTCCTGGAATCCCACTATTATTATCACAACGGTGTGTCCTACGGAATTCCTATGGACCACGCACTGGGCGTATGGCTCGTAAACAAAAACATTTTTGAAGAATACAATTTGGAATATCCCAAAACCTATGACGATATTATCGAAATTGGTAAAGTATTGAGTGCAAATGGAGTGATTACCCTTGCGATGGGCAGTAAAGGCGGCAACCCGCTGCATTTCCCGCTGTCTGATCTGTATGGCCGTATGGAGGGCGCGGAAGAAGAAATGAACAGTATTTCCCAGACGGGTATTATTAATACAGATCTGTTCGTAGAAGCTCTTACCATTATTGATGAAATGCGTCAGGCTGGCTGCTTCCCCTCTGATACCATTACCAACGGTGACTGGGGTCCCACGTTAGCACTGTACAATGAGGGTCGAGCGGCAATGTACTATCTGCTGTCTGGTAACGCCAATGCGGTGACAGAAGAAGCCTATGCATGGTCTGAAATTATTGACCATCCCCAGCTGACCGGCGAACTTGCCCGTGACGATCAGGACGATATGGGAATTATGCTTGGCAATAAAGCCATGTTTATTTGCAAAGAAGAATGGGATAAGAGCGATGCCAAGAAAGAAGCGATCGTCGATTATCTTGAGTTCTACTTCAGCGATGACATGTGCCAGTTCTATTATGATGCCAAAGCCACTCAGCCTGCCAAAATTATGGAATACAAAGACGACAATGCCGTTCCGCTGGCAATTGATATGAAGCAGTATTATGAAGACAGACCCAATATCACCAAAACCGCCCAGATTCATATGCTCACAATCCCCAACGATACAGTATGGGCTGAATATCAGAGCTACTTAGACGAATTTCTGGCGGGAGCCCTTACTCCGGAAGAGTATGCAGACAAGGTACAGGATTCCATGGATCGGAACTATAAAGTTCCGTAAGTAAAAACTTGAAGACGGCAATAAGAGATCCCGGTTAGGGTTCTCTTCCCTGACTTTCGTTAAAGAATGTATTTATCAAGAATGCCCTGCTGTCGATTTCAATATCGGTTAAAACAACAGGGCATTCTTTCAAGATTGGGAAACAGATAGCACATTATCTGTGTCCCGGGAAAGGATACCAGGATATCATGAAACAAAACAGATTGAAACGCACTTTAGGTGATGTGGCTTTTTCTACCTTTTTTTCCCTGCCTTCTGTCCTGCTTTATATAGTTTTTATGATTTTGCCACTGATCTTTGTGATATACTTATCTTTTACACAGTGGACGGGAGCAGGAGACATTAATTTTGTAGGTGTTGCCAATTACCAGTTTCTTTTCAACTACTCGGACTTTTGGCAGATTATGCGAAATACCGGTGTTTTGATTTTGCTGCATGTCTGCTTCCAGATTCCCCTGGCGGCACTGGTGGCTTTTTTGCTTTTCCGTACTAAACAGGGATTTCGTTTTTTTCGGGCTGTCTATTTTCTGCCCTCTATTATCGCAGCGACGGTAATCGGCCTGATGTTTTCTGTTTTGCTTAACAGCGATATCGGTCCGATTAATTCAATTCTGCGATCGATGGGGCTGAATTGGATGGCCAAAAGCTGGCTTTCCGATCCGGATATTGCCATGTATACGGTAACCTTTATCCAGGTCTGGCAGTATATCGGGTATTATATGGCGATTATTCTGGCGGGAATGCAGTCAATTTCCGATGAGGTTATTGAAAGCGCCCTTATTGACGGGGTAAACAGCAGGCAGCTTGCCTGGCATATTGTTTTTCCCCAGATTAAACCGGTGCTGGAAATCTGCTTTATTTTCTGCTTAACCGGATGTCTGAAATCTTTTGAGCATGCTTTTATTACCACCTGGGGCGGACCGGGAGTAGCATCCACCACGCTGGCTTTGTACATGTATAAATTGGCATTCTCTTCTTCGGAACTGGGGAAAGGGGCTACCATTGCCGTAATTATTGTTATTGGGGCTTTGGTCCTAACCAGAATTACCGGAGCTGTTTTCAAGGATTCTGATCAGGGAGGGAAAAACGTATGAAACGTGGAGTTTTGTTTTATGTCAAAATGATTTGCTTGTCTATTTTTGCAGTTAGCACGATTTTTCCTTTCTGCTGGGTTTTGCTATCTTCTTTTAAGTCAACCACCGAGATTTACGGAAATTCTTTTGCCCTGCCGGAGGTATGGCAGTTTGAAAATTATGTAACTGCCTGGAAAGGGGCGGGCATGTCCTACTCTTTTCTTAATTCTTTTATTTACACAGTGGTTTCTGTTGCACTTGTCTTAATCATCACTTCTATGGTATCCTATGTTATCGCCAGAAATCGTCACGGACGTTATTTGTACCTGTTTTTTTCCTTTGGACTCATGGTTCCCATCCATTCCGTCATTATCCCGCTGAACGTCCTGATGAACCGCATGAATCTGATAGGAACCAGGCTTAGCCTGATTATTGTGTTCGTTGTTTTAAATTCCTCTTTGTCGATTTTTATTATCACCGCTTTTATGAAGCAAATTCCGATGGAATTTGAAGAGGCGGCTACTATCGACGGATGCTCCAAATTGCAGATGTTCCTGCGCATTGTTCTGCCCATGTGCCGCTCTGCTCTGGCAACGGCCGGTACGCTGGCTTTTATTAATTGCTGGAACGACCTGCTGCTCAGCATGATTTTTGTCAGCAAAAGCGAATGGAATACTCTGAATTATTCCATATTTATGCTGAAAGCGCAGTTTATCGCTAATTACGGCGCCATTACTGCGGGGCTGGTTATGTCTATTCTGCCGGTATTCTGTGTTTATATTTTGTTCCAGGAACAGATTGTAAAGGGATTTCTCAGCGGGGCGATTAAGGGATAAAGATTCCGAAATCAAGAAAGGGCCTGATGATGAAAAGAACAACCTATCAGAATAGAATTTTCCGAACACTGCTTTTTTTCACGTTGGGGATTCTAGCGGTGTTTGTCATCAGCCTTGTAAATTTTTACCTTTTTTTAAGTCAGCACTATATTGTATACTGCGAAAATGTACTGACGCAGGTAAACGGCCAGATCGAAAACGTCCTGCATAAAATGACTCTGTCACAGAAAGAGGCGTTTTTAACCATTTGCGACTCTCCTCTTTATAAAAGTGATTACTACGATGAAAGCGTCATGTTTTCCGGCAGGAAAATTGTCACGTCGCTTGCAAACATCAGCTACAATAACGATGATATTGACAATATTTTTGTCCACATGTATCGGAACGACGGCTTTTACAGTACGGAAAAATCTTCCTACAACCGGAAGGATATTCAGGAAA
>DBGCEW010000116.1:0-3342 GCA_048357495.1 Frisingicoccus sp. | reverse complement strand
CATCAATCATGCAGCCGATTCCAGATTTAAGTAGAAGCATATTGGAATGTAAATAAGTAGTTATGATACTGTGAAGCTAACTTAGATTCATTTAAGTAGAAGTACATTGGAATGTAAATGCGGATAATCAAGATGATGGGTGGAAGAAAATTAGAATTTAAGTAAAAGCATATTGGAATATAAATGGTGTGAGAGATAGATATTTCGTTCATATCAATGCTTGTTTTTTAGCATTTATTTTAGTAACATTAAATATAGAGTATCATAAAGGAGCTTTCAAAAAAATAGTTGTGGAAGGAATTCACTGAAAAGGAGAAGTAGTCCATGTTAGAAACAAAAAGATTAATTTTACGTCCGTGGGTAGAAGCGGATGCAGAGGCATTATACAAATATGCCAAGGATCCGGAAGTTGGACCGATTGCCGGATGGCCTGTGCATACCAGTGTAGAAAACAGTAGAGAGATTATTCGGGAAGTATTGTCTGCCCCGGAAACCTATGCGGTTATTTTGAAGGAAACAGGAGAACCTGTTGGGAATGCAGGGATTATGTGCGGAAAGGCAAGCAACTTCGAAATTCCGTCGGATGAGGGAGAAATCGGCTATTGGATTGGAACCCCATATTGGGGTCAGGGCTTGATTCCGGAAGCAGTCCGTGAATTAATACGTTATGGATTTGAGGAATTAAAATTAAAAAAAATCTGGTGCGGTTATTTTGACGGGAATATAAAATCTCTTAGAGTTCAGGAAAAGTGTGGATTTCATTATCATCATACAAACGCAGACAAGGTCTGGCCGTTGATGAACGATATTCGGACAGAACATATTCAGTGTATTACAAAAGAACATTGGATGAAAATAAACAGGATAGAATAGGAAAAAGCAGCCAATTTATAGAATGGAGGAGGAAATGTCTATGGAAAATGGAAGGATTATTCAGGTTGAAGATAAGGTACCGTTTAAACTCTTGGTGCCTTTGAGCATACAGCATTTATTTGCTATGTTTGGAGCATCGGTATTGGTTCCTTTTTTGTTTGGAATTAATCCGGCCATCGTGTTGTTTATGAATGGTGTCGGAACGCTGCTATTTATTCTGGTTACAAAGGGAAAGGCGCCGGCTTATCTTGGATCGAGCTTTGCCTTTCTGGCACCGGCAGGTATTGTTATCAGCGAAATGGGGTATCCTTATGCCCTGGGTGGATTTGTTGCCGTAGGATTTTTAGGATGTGTGATTGCGGGCATTATTTATAAATTTGGTTCGGACTGGATTGACATTGTGCTTCCTCCGGCAGCGATGGGACCAGTTGTTGCTCTGATTGGTTTGGAGCTTTCCGGCTCGGCGGCAGGGAATGCAGGGCTTCTGGAAGAAAATATTGCACCGCAGAATGGAATTGTGTTTTTTGTGACCCTGGGAGTTGCTGTTTTCGGTTCGGTTGTATTTCGTAAATTTTTATCGGTTATTCCTATCTTAATTGCGGTTGTATCCGGTTATATAGCCGCGATTCTCTGTGGTATTGTGGATTTTTCAGCGGTTAAAGCAGCGCCTCTGTTTGCACTGCCGAATTTTCAGGCGCCGAAGTTTAGCCTGGAAGCCATATTGATTATTCTTCCGGTAATTCTGGTCATTACATCAGAGCATATCGGACATCAGGTGGTTACAGGTAAAATTATTGGACGGGATTTACTGAAAGATCCGGGACTTCACCGGTCTTTATTTGGAGATAATTTTTCTACCATGATTTCAGGATTGATCGGTTCCGTGCCGACAACAACCTATGGAGAAAATATTGGAGTTATGGCGGTTACAAAGGTATATAGTGTAAGGGTGATTGCAGGAGCAGCAGTGATTTCTATTGTGTGTTCTTTTGTCGGCAAGTTATCGGCCATGATCCAGACGATTCCGGGTCCTGTCATCGGTGGTATTTCTTTCCTGCTCTATGGTATGATTGGCGCTTCGGGTATCCGGATTCTCGTAGATTCCAAAGTGGATTATGGCAGATCCCGAAACCTGATTCTTACATCGGTTACCTTTGTTACCGGACTGTCAGGCATTGTTGTAAAGTTTGGAAATATTCAACTGACAGGTATGGTCCTGGCATGTATAGTCGGTATGGCCCTTAGTCTTATTTTCTATATTTTAGATAAGTATCATCTGACCAATGATTCTGATTAAAAGAATTTCAGAAATTCTATGAACCGGAGAAGGAAGATGGCATAGTATAATCATAGAAATGAAATGTAAAGTGAATATGGGGGAGACATATGGGCATATTTTCGAGGTGGTTTGGCAGGAAGAAAATAACCGAAGAAAAGATCCGTGAAGTTCAGGATACTCAGAAGGACTTTGAGATTCGGGAAACTGAGAAGATTTTGGAGGACTTAGAGGTTTCGGAGGTTCAGGAGACTTTGGAGAACTCAGAAATTCCAGAAACGGAGGAAATTTTGGAGACTTCTGAACCTTCGGAAGTTGAGGAAGTTTCAGAAGTCCCGGATATTATTGAAGAAATTCCGGAAATTCGGGAAGGGGATGAAGATTCAGGAGAAGGTCCTGTTTCGGAAGCAGTCCGTTCGAATGAAAGACTCCAACAGGTTATGAAAAAACTAAAGGAAAAAACCCTGAAACCAGCCATACATATGGAATTGAACAGAAACCCGGTCGGACTTACAGACAGTAAACTGGGCGGCATTCCATATCTGCCGGAGGCAGGGGGAGTTCCTGAGGATGGCAATGGGCATCAGCTCCGGCTTCTGGCTCAGATTCGCCTGGAGGATTTGCCGGAAAATAAGTTGGGGCTGCCGGAAGAGGGGCTTCTCCAGTTTTGGGTACTGGATGATGCTCGGATCGGCCTTGAAACAGATTTGGATCAGATGCTTTTGTCGAAAGGTCACAGGGTGCTTTGGTATCCGACGGTGGAAGAAGGCGTGACAGAGGCGGCGGTTATGGAGAAATATCATTTTTATATGGATGAAGAAAGTTATTTCCCGGTGCAGGATGTATTTGGTATTAAATTCACATCGGCAGAAGAAAGTTTGTCCTATTCGGATTACCGGTTTCAGAAAGCTTTTGCAGAACTGTGGAATGCAGAATATCCTTCAGATGAAATCAGAAGCTATGAGGCGCTGGATGAGGAAATACCCGATGAGATGATGGATGAAATCGGAGGTTCCGGTCATAAACTGGGTGGGTATCCGATGTTTACCCAGTGGGATCCCCGGGAGGGAAGAATGGAAAATTATGAGATTCTGCTTCTTCAGATAGACAGTTTTGGCACCGGAGGCAAAGAAATTATGTGGGGCGATTCCGGTGTGGGAAACTTTTTTATAACGCCGGAAGATTTGGAGAAC
>DBGCEW010000115.1:0-6546 GCA_048357495.1 Frisingicoccus sp. | reverse complement strand
CTGCCGCTGCCGCTGCCGCCAGTGTTTCTTCCATACGGCTGTAGTATTCAAGAACACCCTGGCCGGTTAATGCTTCGATACGTCTGACACCGGCAGCTACGCCTGTTTCGGAAATAATTTTAAACAGTGCAATATTTGCCGTATTGGCAACATGAGTACCGCCACAGAGCTCTTTGGAAAAATCACCCATGGATACAACCCGGACTTTATCGCCGTATTTTTCACCAAAAAGGGCCATCGCTCCGGTTTTTCTCGCATCTTCGATATCCATGACCTTTGTAAGAACCGGAAGGCCTGCGTTGATTTCTTCGTTCACAATCGCCTCGACCTGTCTGATCTCATCGGCAGTCATGGCAGAAAAATGTGTAAAGTCAAAACGGAGATGTTTATCATTATTGCTGGAACCTGCCTGTTCGACATGATTTCCAAGAACCGTTTTTAATGCTTTCTGAAGTAAATGGGTCGCACTGTGGTTTTTGCATGTTGCTGTACGTTTGGCTTCATCCACATGCAGAGTTACGGTATCCCCTGTTTTAAACATACCGTTGGTCACAGTACCGACATGGCCGATTTTTCCACCCTGAAGCTTAATTGTATCCTTCACAGTAAAGGAATTGTTTCCGATGGAAATGATGCCATGATCCCCTTCCTGACCGCCGCTGGTTGCATAAAACGGTGTCTGTTCTGTAAAAATGGTTCCGTTCTGTCCGTCAACAAGGGCTTCGACAATATCATTTTCGGTTGTCATAACGGTTATCTGAGATTCACAGGAAAAACAGTCATAGCCGACAAATTCGGAAGTGATCGCCGTATCAATGGACTGATATACGGTCACATCAGCGCCCATGTAGTTGGTTGTTTTTCGGGCTTTACGGGCCTTTTCCTTCTGTTCGTTCATGGCAGCGGCAAAGCCGTCCTCATCAATAGAAATACCGTCTTCTTCCAGAATTTCCGCGGTCAGATCCACAGGAAATCCGTAGGTATCATACAATTTGAAAGCATCTGCACCGGAAAGAACCTTTTCACCCTTTTCAAGAAGCGTTTCTTTCATTTCTGCAAGAATATTCAGCCCCTGATCGATGGTTTTATTAAATTTTTCTTCTTCTTCCGCAAGTACCCGGGTGATAAATTCCTGACGTTCTGTCAGTTCCGGATAGCCGCCCTTGGAAACTTCAACGACTTTTTTACTCAGATCCGAGAGGAAATTGCCTTTAATGCCGAGAAGACGTCCGTGTCTGGCTGCCCGGCGGAGAAGTCTTCGCAGAACATAGCCACGGCCTTCATTGGAAGGCATAATACCGTCAGATACCATAAAGGTCACTGAACGGATATGATCCGTAATCAGACGGATAGATACGTCCTTTCCCGCATCCTCTTTATAGTTACATCCTGCAAGACGGCAGATCTCATCTCTCAGCGCTTTTAATGTATCCACATCAAAAATGGAATCAACATCCTGAACAACAGAGGCCAGACGTTCCAGTCCCATACCGGTATCAATATTCTTATGTTCCAGTGTGGTGTAGTTTCCATGACCGTCATTATTGAACTGAGTAAATACGTTGTTCCAGATTTCCATGTAACGGTCGCAGTCACAGCCTACGGTACATCCCGGTTTTCCACAGCCGTATTTTTCACCGCGGTCATAATAAATTTCAGAGCATGGTCCGCAAGGGCCTGCACCGTGTTCCCAGAAGTTATCTTCCTTGCCTAAACGGAAAATACGGTCCTCTGAAATGCCGATTTCCTTATTCCAGATTTCAAAAGCCTCATCGTCTTCCTCATAAATGGACGGATAAAGGCGGTCTTCTTCCAGACCGACAACCTTTGTCAGAAACTCCCAGGACCAAGCAATGGCTTCATGCTTAAAATAATCGCCAAAGGAAAAGTTTCCGAGCATTTCGAAAAATGTACCGTGACGATCCGTTTTACCAACATTTTCAATATCACCGGTACGGATACACTTCTGACATGTGGTCACTCGGTAACGCGGTGGAATTTCCTGCCGTGTAAAATAAGGTTTTAACGGCGCCATACCCGAGTTGATCAATAATAAACTGTTGTCGTTATGGGGAATTAAAGAAAAACTATTCATTTTCAAATGTTCTTTGCTTTCGAAGAATTCAAGGAACATTGTTCTCAATTCATTCAAACCATACTGTTTTCTCACTTTTTCAGCCTCCTGTATATTTAACATTTTTTTATTCACAAAAAGAAAACCAGCAAAGCAAAAATGTTCTGCCAGTTTTCTATTATAAAATTATTTGGATTCTTTGTAAATACTATTTCAAGGTTTTCTTGTCTTCCTTCCTGAAAATGCCGGAAAAGACGTTTCTGTCAATGGCGCTCAGACAGTTCCCGGGTAATTTCTTTCCAGGTAACATCCCGTTCTGCCATAAGTACCATCATGTGATAAAGAAAATCACAGATTTCATATTTCAGTTCATCGCTGTCCGGATTTTTTGCAGCAATAACAATTTCCGTGGCCTCTTCACCGACCTTTTTCAGAATCTTATCAATGCCTTTATCGAAAAGATAATTGGTATAGGAACCTTCCTTCGGATGTTCCTTACGCTCCAGGATCGTTCCCATAACCTGGTCAAAAATCGTCATCGGATTTACCGGATTATAATCTTTGGTCGTAAGATTTGTAAAGAAACAGCTTTCATTTCCTGTATGGCAGGCCGCTCCGATCTGAACCACCTTTGCAAGGATCGTATCTTTATCACAATCGATGTCCAGAGAACGCACATACTGATAATGACCGGAAGTGTCGCCTTTTTTCCAGAGCTCCTGACGGCTTCTGCTCCAGTAGGTCATCCGGCCGCTGCGAATCGTTTCGTTAAAGGCCTCTTCATTCATATAAGCGACCATCAGTACTTTTCCGGTTTTATATTCCTGGGTAACGACCGGAATAAGACCGTCACTGTTCAGCTTGAATTCACTGAAAGGAATCGTACTCTCAAAGCGGTTCGTGACAATATTGTACCCGGCAAGATCGCTCTTTAATCCCATCAGATTAAAATTCTTATCACTGAAATGTTCCGATACAACCCCCTGAACATCTTCTTTTTTCAGGATATCTTCAATACCCTCTGCTGTATTGACGACAGTGACCGGAAACACCGGCATATGATACAGCATAAATGCTGACAGATCACTGACTGCCGCAATACAGGCGCCAGCGCCATTTTCTTTAATGGCATCCACCAGAGCATTGTTAACGGACTGGGTTTCCGGTATCCAGGCCAGGATTTTTTCCTTTCCGAATCTTGCGGAGACTTCCTCCATTAAATGAAAATCCTCTCTGGAAACCACATCCATAGCCACATGGGATGCCCCGGCATAAAGAATTTTTTTTACATCTTCAAGTCTCTGATAGTGACGCTGTACCGTCAGAGATATGTCCGACCGGTCACAAACGGATTTAATCAATTTGATGATAAATTCTTCACCGACAGTATTGGATTCTTCAATCAGCAGTACACCATCGGCTCCGATGTTGTCCATCTGGAGAATATCCTCCGGATCGATATTCCGGTCTTTTAATCGAATGCATGGAATTATCTGTTTATATTTCACCCTGTCCACCTCGTTCATACATAATTACAGCTTCTTCAAGTTTAATTTTATTTGTATATAATGCAGCGCCAATCATTACGCCGTTGACGCCAATTGATTTCATCTGTTTTAGATCATTTAAGGATGCAATACCTCCGGAATAAATGATATCCAGATTGGTTTTATCGATTATTACCTGAGTATTTTCAATATCCGGTCCCTTCACCCGGTTGGCACATACCACATCGGTATAGACAATCGTCTCCACCCCTAAGCGCTCAAGCTGCTGAGCCAGAGTCAGCGGATTGAAATTACTGATTCTCCCCGGACCTTCCGCATTGATCATTCCTTTATCTGCGTCAATGCCCACAATAATCCGATCCGGGCCGAAGATCTGAAGGGCCTCTTTCAGAAAATTTGGATTTCGAATGGCCTCAGTGCTGATGATCACCCGGGATACACCCATATTTAAAAAACTGTCAATGTCTTTAATGTTTCTCAGTCCGCCGCCGTACTGAACCGGAATTTTCACAACATCCAAAATATTTTTCAATGTTTCTTCATTGACCGGATATCCCATGGCTACGGCATCCAGATCAATGATATGAAGGTAAGTCGCACCCATTTCCTGCCAGTGCAGAGCCAGTTTTACCGGATCCAGTGTCATAATACTGTTCCTCATATAATGTACGTCATTTGGGTTTACGGATTTTCCGTCAGAAATATGAATACCTGCATATAATTGCATAAAACCACCTTCTTTGTCTAGAGAGCACCTTTTGTCGATAATACGTCCTGAATGCGCGGGTCATAAGATACAGCCTCATCAAGGGCTTTTGCAAAGGCTTTAAAAGCCGCTTCAATGATGTGATGGTTGTTTTTTCCATCCAGAAGCTTTAAATGAAGATTCATGCCGCAGCTATAAGAAACGGCGTAAAAGAATTCGTGAACCATCTCTGTATCCATGGCTCCGACCCGGTCCACTGTGAGGGGTAAATTAAAACCAAGATAGGGCCGTCCCGACAGATCCAGAGAAGCCAGCACCAGTGTTTCATCCATCGGAAGGATAAAGTAACCAAAACGTTTGATTCCTTTTTTATCTCCCAAAGCCTGTTTGATCGCTTCTCCAAGGACAATTCCCGTATCTTCAATGGTGTGATGGCTGTCCACATCTAAATCGCCCCGGACCTTTACTGACAGATCGAAAAGACCGTGCCGTGCAAAGCTGTGAAGCATATGGTCAAAAAAACCAATCCCTGTATCTGCCCTGCATTCTCCCGTACCGTCCAGGCAAATCTGTATTTCAATCTGAGTTTCTCCAGTGACTCTGGAGACTGTTGCTTTGCGGATATCCATCCGTTTTTCCCCCTTTGTGTATGGTTATTTCTGTTCAAAACGAACTCTGATGGAATTGGCATGGGCCGTCAGAGATTCGGACTCAGCAAACTTAATGATGTCGTCTTTTACCGGCTCGAGAGCCTGTCTGGAATAGTAAATAATACTGGATTTTTTAATAAAATCGTCCACACTGAGCGGTGAGAAAAATTTTGCTGTGCCGTTGGTCGGCAATACATGGTTCGGTCCGGCAAAATAATCCCCCAGAGGCTCCGAGCTGTATTCTCCAAGGAAAATGGCACCGGCATTTTTAATCTGAGTCATCACTTCAAATGGATTTTTTGTAACAATTTCCAGATGCTCCGAAGCAATTTCATTGGCAATGTCCACGGCCTGGTTTAAGTCCTCGGCAATAAGAATATAACCGTAATTTTCAAGGGATTTTTCAAGAATGGATTTTCTCGAAAGCACCTTTACAAAGCCGTCCACTTCTTCTGAAACCGCATCCGCCAGCGCTTCACTGGTCGTTACAAGAATGGCAGAAGCCAGTTCGTCATGCTCTGCCTGGGACAACAGGTCCGCAGCCACGTAACGCGGATTGGCTGTTTCATCGGCGATAACCAGAATTTCACTCGGTCCGGCAATAGAATCAATACTTACATAACCATAAACGGCTTTTTTAGCCAGAGCTACGAAGATATTTCCCGGTCCGACAATTTTGTCCACCTTCGGAATGGATTCTGTTCCAAAGGCCAGAGCGGCTACCGCCTGAGCACCGCCAACTTTATAAATGGCATCGGCGCCGGCTTCATGGGCAGCTACCAATGTTCCAGGGTTTACCTTTCCGTCCTTTCCCGGCGGCGTCACCATTACAATTTCCTCAACACCGGCCACCTTTGCCGGAAGAATATTCATCAGCACAGAGGATGGATACGCAGCCTTTCCTCCAGGTACATAAACGCCCACCCGGGTCAGGGGTGTGACCTTCTGTCCGAGGATTGTCCCGTTTGGCTGGGAATCAAACCAGCTGTACTGCTTCTGTTTTTCGTGGTAAGTTCGTATATTGACAATCGCTTTACGGATAACGTCCAGAATATCCTCTGAAACCTCTGCGTAGGCCGCATCGATTTCCTCCTGGGTAACCCGGATATTTCCGGCGTTCATTTCAGCGCCGTCAAACTGTTTGGTATAATGAAACAGGGCCGTGTCGCCGTCCTTTTTTACACGTTCGACAATGGCATCCACAGTTTCTGTGTATTGTCCGTAATTATTCGGACTCCGTTTCAGTAAATTATCTAAAAGTCCGTCAATAGCGTCCTTGGTTAATTTGATTTTTTTCATATTCATCTCTCCGGTCTTTTATTTTAATATACCAGATTTCACAAAGAATGTAAAATAGGTTAATTTTTTCACAGTACCTTTTTTAAATCATTTAAAATTTTTGTAATCCGCTCATTTTCCATCTTCATACTTACCTGATTGACAACAACCCTTGCGGACAGCGGACAAATTTCTTCAAGAACCATTAAACCGTTCTCTTTCAGAGTTGTTCCTGTTTCAACGATATCAACAATGACCTCTGAAAGTCCGACAATCGGCGCCAGTTCGACGGAGCCGTGCAGTTTAATGATTTCCACAGTCTGATGTTTG
>DBGCEW010000114.1:0-4969 GCA_048357495.1 Frisingicoccus sp. | reverse complement strand
TGCACTTCCCATAAAAATATTTTCCCAGCCATTATTATAAAAATAGAAAATGCGGCTATGTTCCAGAAAGTTTCCAACAATCGATTTTACTGTAATATTTTCACTGATCCCCGGTATTCCTGTTTTAAGACAGCAAATTCCCCGGATAATCAGTTCTATCTTAACACCGGCTTCTGCCGCCTTATAGAGGGCCATAATAATCTCTTTATCGCAAAGGGAGTTCATCTTCGCAATAATATGGGCCGGACGGCCTTCCCTAGCATTTACCTCTTCCTGATGAATCAATTCAAGAAATTTTCCCCGCAGCCACAGAGGAGCCAGAGATAATTTGTTCCACTGAAGCGGTTCCGAGTACCCGGAAAGCATATTAAAAACTGCCGTTGCATCTTCACCGATCGGCTTGGCACAGGTTAAAAGACCCATATCCGTATACTGCTTTGCCGTACTGTCATTATAGTTTCCTGTTCCAAGATGAACATAACGTCGGATACCATCCTCTTCCTGACGGACAACCAGTGTGATTTTACTGTGAGTCTTTAATCCAACCAGTCCATAAATAACATGACATCCGGCTTTTTCCAGTTTTTTCGCCCAGATAATATTATTTTCTTCATCAAAGCGGGCTTTCAGCTCTACGAGAACAGTGACCTGCTTTCCATTTTCCGCAGCTTCTGCCAGAGAAGCAATAATCGGAGAATTGCCGCTGACACGGTAGAGGGTCTGCTTAATAGCCAGAACATCCGGGTCCTTTGCAGCCTGACGCACAAAATCCACCACTGTGTCAAAGCTCTGAAACGGATGGGACAGGAGAATATCCTTCTGGCGAATCTGGCTGAATAAATCTTCCTCCGGATGAATATCCGCAGAAAGCTGCGGCTGATACTTCGAATATTTCAAATGCTCGTAGCCTTCCAGTCCATTCACTTTCATCAAAAACGTCAGGTCCAGAGGGCCGTTAATCCGGTAAATAGAAGCCTCACCCACATTCATGGCTTTCTTCAGCGTTTTCAGCAGCCGCTTGTCCATACCGGCTTCCACTTCCAGACGGATCACTTCACCCCACTGGCGTTTCTTAAGCTGTTTCTGGATTTCCTTCAGCAAATCTGCCGCATCCTCTTCATCAATGCTCAGATCCGCATTTCGCATAATCCGGTAAGGATAGGCACAGATAACCTTATAGTTCAGGAACAGTTTTTGGATATTCATCTCAATCACCTGCTCCAGCAGCATAATGGTTCTTTCCTCTTTATTCTCCGACGGTATCTCAATAAACCGCGGAAGCACCGACGGCACCTGCACAGTGGCAAAATCATATTCGGATTCATCCTCTTTATCCGAAATCAGCGCCCCGATATTCAAAGACTTATTCCGGATCAGGGGAAACGGCCTTGAGGAATCCACCGCCATCGGCGTAAGCACCGGATAAACCTCCTGCATAAAATACTGATCCACATACTTTTCCTGAGACGAACTCAATTCCTCAAAAGAATCAATGATTACCAGGCGGTTCTGTTTCATCATCGGCTTCAGCGAGCGGTTATAGGTCATATACTGGGTATTTACCAGGTCATGGGTTTTAACACTGATGGCCTCCAGCTGCACTTTCGGTGTCATTCCGGCAATATCCGGCTTCCCATATCCCGCATTTACCATATCCTTCAAAGATGCCACACGAATCATAAAAAATTCATCCAGATTTGATGATGTGATGCTTAAAAATTTCAGACGTTCAAAAAGAGGAATGGTTTTATCTCTGGCTTCGCCAAGTACCCGGTAATTAAAATCCAGCCAGCTCAGTTCCCGGTTGGTAAAATACTCTGCTTTACTTACATCTGACATCCCTAAACCCTCCTTTTCTGCCGGAGTACCGGCCGTAATCCAAAAATCTGTTCAAAGAAATGGGCACGATTTTCCATCAGTCCCTGCTCCAATGTAATATCATAAATGGTATTTGCCATAATTTTCAGTTCATTATCCTTCACCGTCACCCGGACATCCTGAATCCGCTGCAGATGACTCCGGTCCATCCCATTGGCCAGCCGCAGAATTGCCGCCATCTTCAGCATCCGCACATAATCCATATGGTTCATCATTCCGGCCACCAATTCATATACCGGTACATCCATGCTTGAATTAAAACGGATCACATTGGCTACAATATTTTTTTCAGCCTCGGATAATCCGATAATTTCCGTATTCAGGACCAGATAATAGGCATTTTCCGCGCCATGAGTCATATTTACATACTTTCCCGAATCATGCAGAATTCCCGATACCTGCAGCAAAAGCCGGTCCCTTGGATTCAGTCCGGATATTTTTCGGATACTGTCAAAAATTTTAAGGGAAAGCTGTTCAACATTCCGGGTATGATCTTCATCACTCTCATATCTCTCAGCCAATCTCCGGGTAATTGAAAGAATGTCGCCATCAAAATCATGCCCCGCTTTAAATAACTGTTTCTGACTCATATAATCCGATAATATACCATCGCAAAGCCCTACATCCGAAGCCCATACGATTTCCCCGCCAAGCATACTGACAAGATTCCGGAAAATAATCATGGATGGTTTCAGCACAGTGGCTGTTTCATAAGGAATGTTATATTTTTTCGAAATTTCTTCTTCCCGGCTGCGCATCAGTTTAAAATAAAATTTATCAAACTGGGCTACAGTAAAGCTTTCACGGTTTTTTGAAGCGTTTACCGTATTCAGCAGAGTGGCCATCTCTTCACCCATAACGATTATATGCCGTACCTTTCGTTCTTTAAGGACAAGCCGCTGCAATGTATGGAGCTCATTTCCGATATAATCTTCCATGACACTGACAAAAGATGTGGTTTGCTGTTCAATATCCGCAAGAATTTCCCGGACACGCAGCGATCCCAGTTTCAGGTTCTGTGTTGCCTGAAGATAGCCCTCTTCAAAAATAGAAACCTGCAGACTGCCTGAAGAAAGGTCTACCACAGCGACCCCTTCACCGGTCAATTCTTCAAAGTTTTTCATCATGCCCGCCAATGACTGTAAAATCAGAAAACGCTGCTGGGCATTTCCTATAATCCGGACATTCAATCCGGTCTGAAGACGAATCTGATCCAATACCATGTCCCTGTTTGCAGCCTCACGCATGGCGCTTCCCGCATAGGCAACATAATTTTCAATCCGGTATTCTTTCAGCTTCCCCACAAATCCCTTCAGCACATCGCACAGTTCCCGCACCGTATCATAAGAAATCACGCCGGTATTATAGGTGTCCGCCCCCATCTCAACAATGGAACGGACATATTCCAATTCCTGAATACCGGTCCTCTTGGAAAACTGATAAATTTTCATTGCGACTTCGCTGGAACCAACATCAATGGCGGCCAACATCTGCATAGGCATATTTCATATCCTCCTGTTATTCCGCAATACCGATAAGATGATTGATAAACTGCTGAGCTGTTCGTCCGGAACGTCCGCCATGGCTCAGTTCCCATTTAACAGCCTCTTTCTCGATAACTTCCTCCGTCATATTTATATTGTAACGTTTCGCCAGCTCTCTGGCAATTTCCAGATATTCGGTCTGGTTCGGCTTTCCATAATAGATCGTTTCCCCAAAACGGGTCGCCAGAGATAATTTCTCCTGCATGGAGTCCCCGCCATGCACATCATCCGCAGACTGTTTCCGGTCATCCCAAGTCTCACGGATTAAATGCCGCCGGTTGGATGTGGCATAAATAACCACATTATCCGGTTTTGTTTCCAATCCGCCCTCGATAATGGCTTTCAGATATTTATATTCAATTTCAAATTCTTCGAAGGATAAATCATCCATGTACAGAATATATTTATAATTCCGGTTTTTAATCTGGGCAATGACATTAGAAATATCTTTAAACTGATGCTTATATACTTCAATCATGCGGAGACCGTCTTTATAATATTCATTTAAAATCGCTTTAATGCTTGTAGACTTTCCGGTTCCGCTGTCACCATAAAGTAATGCATTGTTTGCTTTCTTTCCCTGAACAAAGGCTTCCGTATTATCAACCAGCTTTTTTTTCTGAAGTTCATAGCCGACAATATCGGATAATACCACTTTATCCGTACGGGTTATCGGCGCAATCTGAGGTTCCTCACCATTGCTGATAATTTTAAACGCCCGGTGAAGTCCGAATTTTCCCACGCCGTAATCTTTATAAAACTCCGTCAGAACATCATACATAGATTGGGCGTTCTCTGCCCCGGCCAGCTGACCATTGAGCATCTCAATCCGTTCTCTCAGACTGTGACTGTAAACAATGCCCACATTGTCCGGACTCTGAAAGCACCGGATCATACGGATAAAATGTACGCCCAGCACCCTTTCAATATCATCCCAGTCTACCTTGTAAGCCTCTCCGAAAATAGACAGATCATGAAGCGCCAGTTCATTGATACTCCCCTTTGCCGCTCCTTTTTTTTCGCAGGACATACTGAAAGCATTTTCATTGGTCGTCAGAAGATAGGTCAAATATCCATGCCAAAGATTTCCGTTAAATCCATGGTCTCTGGCAATGGTAACGATTTCATTAATACACTGATACAATCTGTCAATCAATTTTTCTTTATTGCTGTCATTATTTAAATAGTTATTGGCAACTTCTGCCATATCATAAAAAATATTCTCTTTAAAATTACGATACAAAATAAGTTCGTGTACTCTGATTTTTGTCATGACTGCTCCACTCCTATATAACTTCCAAGAATACGGAAGTTTTCTGTCTCTGACTGAATACCGTGTAAAGCGTTTTTAACCGCCTGCTCTCTGAGATTTCCGTTAAAATCAATAAAAAAGCGGTACTGCCACGGTTTTCCTTTAATAGGTCTGGATTCAATCCGCGTCATGTTCAGTCCGTTGAAAATAAAATGTCCCAGAATACTGTAAAGGCTTCCGCTCTCATGGGGCAGTTCAAAGCAAATGCTGATTTTATCCGCATTTTCCTGAAATA
>DBGCEW010000113.1:0-8177 GCA_048357495.1 Frisingicoccus sp. | reverse complement strand
TATATATGTCAGACAAGCTGCAGAAAGGACCAGCCCATTATAAAGATTAACTGTGGTGCCATTCCGGAAAATCTTTTCGAATCGGAGCTTTTTGGTTACGAGGACGGCGCTTTTACAGGCGCACGGAAAAAAGGGAAAATCGGACTTTTTGAAAAGGCGAATCACGGAACACTGTTTCTTGATGAAATCAGTGAGATAAGTATGGAAATGCAGGTTAAACTTCTGAGGGCCATTCAGGAAAAAGAAATTTTTCATGTTGGCGGTACAGAGAGTATTCCGGTAGATGTAAGAATTGTTTCGGCGACCAATCAGAATCTGGAACAGATGGTGGAAACCGGGAAGTTCCGCAGAGATTTGTACTATCGTCTGAATGTGATCCATATGGAGATTCCGCCGCTTCGGGAACGTCCTGAGGATATTATACCTTTGTGTTATCATTTCCTGAATGTTTTTAATGAAAAATACCATAAAAATAAGGGACTGACGGTAAGAGCGGCCAAAACGCTGGCCCATTTGGACTGGCCCGGCAATATCCGGGAGCTGGAAAATCTGGTGGAAAATATTGTTGTACTGGAGCAGGAGGATGTCATGCGGGCAAAACATCTGCAGGCACGGTACTGTAAAGGGAATATGCAGTCGGGCGAGGTGACCGTCAAGGGGATTATGACCTACCGAAGTGCATTGGAGGCTATGGAAAGACAGTTATTGGAGAATGCCCGGAATCAGTTCGGAAGCACACGGAAAATAGCCGATGCGCTGGATATCAATCAGTCGACGGTTTCCAGAAAACTGCGTCAGTACCGGTTGGATGATGCATCTGCGCATCGGTCTTGAAAGGTGAAAAAATGGCGGAATGAATGGATATATGGAAGGTTTTTGAAAGAAAAGTGATGCAAAAAAGCATCGCTTTTTTCTTTTTTTATGAGGGAAAATAAGAAAATTCCCGGTAAAGGTCTGAATTTAGAGGGAAATAAAAATTGGCATTAAACTTGCTGGTTATTAAAGTAAAAATGAATGAACGGGAGGATGTTTCAATGAGCTTTATATTAAACAAAGAACAGGAAATGATTTGTCAGCTGGCAAGAAATTTTGCACGGAATGAATTGGCGCCAATTGCGGAAGAAATGGACAGAAGTGCTAAATTTCCTATGGAACTTGTGCAGAAGATTGCCGATGTTGGATTTCTCGGAATGAATGTTCCGGAAGAATATGGCGGCGCCGGTGTGGATGAGGTGACAAAAGCCCTGGTCATTATGGAAATTGCCAAAGTGGATGCCAGCGCAGCAGAATTAATTGCAGTACATACCCTCACAAACGATATTATTCTTAAAAACGGGACAGAAGAACAGAAGAAAAAATATCTGACCATGGCATGTAAGGGCGCCGTGGGTGCATTTGCCCTGACAGAGCCAAATGCAGGCTCGGATGCAGCGGCTGCACGGACGAAGGCTGTTGTGGATGGTGATGATTATATTATTAACGGTACCAAATGCTTTATCAGTAATATGGGTGAAGAAGAAGGGGACTATGTTGTCCTTATTGCCCTGACAGACCCGGCAAAAAAGACGAAAGGAATGTCGGCAATCATCGTAGACCGTGGAACGAAAGGTTTTTCCATTGGTAAGGTAGAGGATAAGATGGGACTTCGGGCAGCGCCTGTATCCGAACTGGTATTTGAGGACTGCCGGGTACCAAGAACCCAGCTTCTCGGCAAAGAGGGCAAAGGTTTTATGATTGCTATGGCAGGACTTGACGGCGGACGTATCGGTATGGCATCCCAGGGGGTTGGCGTGGCAGAAGGCGCTCTGGAAGCGGCTGTGGCTTATGCGAAGCAGAGAGTCCAGTTTGGAAAACCAATCAGTGCGAACCAGGGAATTCAGTGGTATCTGGCCGATATGGCAACCAATACAGAGGCGGCAAAGATGTTGACACTGAATGCTGCAGACCGAAGACAGCATGGTGAAGATATCGGAAAACTGGCAGCAATGGCCAAATATTACGCATCGGAAAATGCAGTGGCGGTTACCCATAAATCCTTGCAGATTCATGGCGGTTATGGTTATATGAAAGACTATGCGATTGAGCGGATGTACAGAGATGCCCGGATTATACCGTTGTATGAAGGAACTTCTGAGGTTCAGAAAATGGTTATTTCCAGAGCTGTGATTGATGGAAGATAGATAAAAAATTTATGAAAATTAAAGCCATGATGCTTTTTTGCATCATGGCTTTTTCTTGCGGTTCTCTCATAAAACTGATATAATTAAAAAAATTTTTACAGACAGGAAGCAGAGATATGGAAAGAAAAAATATATTATTGATCGGATTTATGGGAACCGGAAAATCGACAGTATCCTCCCGGTTGAAGGAGCAACTGGGAATGAATGAGGTAGATACGGATAAGCTGATTGAAAAGCAGCAGGGGATGCATATTTCGGATATTTTTGCGGAAAAAGGTGAAGAGGCCTTTCGAAATATGGAGACAGAACTTTTGCGACAGTTAAAATCGGAACGTAACCTGATTATCTCCTGTGGTGGCGGTATGGCCCTTCGGGATGAGAATGCAGCGATTATGAAGGAAGCCGGAGTGGTTGTATGGCTGACGGCAGCACCGGAAACCATTTTGGAACGGGTAAAGCATGATGACAGCCGGCCATTGCTCCGGGGAAATAAGAATGTTGATTTTATCCGAAACCTTCTTGAGCAGAGAAATCCAAAATATACGGCTGCAGCGGATGTGGCTGTAGCGACGGATCATCGTCCGGTGCGGGATATCTGTGAAGAGATTATACGGAGAGTGGATGGCGTTAAGTAGGAGCGATTAAAAAAGAAGTTCATTTAGATGTTTTAAATAAGCATTTAAATGAACTTCTTTTTTTGTCGCAAATCAGAGAAAGGTTAAAAAATTATGGACAAATTATTGGGAAATACAAAAAAATGAGATGCATATATGAAAAAAATGAGGAAAATATAGTATTTTCCATACGATTTAACAGGAAAAAAAGCAAGCATTAAAGACAGAAAGGAAAAGCAGCTGTTGTTGAAACGAAAAAGAATGTTGGCAATTTGCGACAAAATTCTCGAAAATACGACAAAAACAAATGAAAACAAAGAAGATTTTCAGAGAAAAAAATTTTGAATTATAAGAAAATAAAAAAAATTTTCATAAAAAGTGAGGGATTTAGCGGAGTTTCCGGACATAACAATATGCTGTTTTGTAATTTTTTGAAATTGGCATGGGATATGCAAAATAAGTAGGCATAGAAGAATAAAGGCAAAGGATAAGGAGGTTATTATGGGAAAAGTCAAAGTGTTAACGGCAAGAGAGGCGGCAGATTTAATTAAAGATAACGATACGCTGGTATTGAGCGGTTTTGTAGCCAGTGGTATTGCGGAGGCCCTGCACACGGCTGCAGAAGAACGTTTTTTAGAAACAGGATGTCCTAAAAATCTGACGTTATTTTATGTAGCTGGAACGGGAAATAAAGACGGCAGCCATGCGGATCATTATGCACATGATGGGATGATTAAGCGGGTTATCGGCGGACATTTTAATTTTATACCAAAAATCTGCCAGATGCTTTATGACAATAAAATTGAAGGTTATAACATTCCGCAGGGAGCAATTGCACAGATGGTACGGGACAGTGCAGCACATAAGGCAGGAACAATTACTCAGGTAGGACTTGGAACTTTTGCCGATCCGAGAAATGGTGGAGGCCGTTTAAGCGATATAACGAAAGAGGATATTGTTAAAATTATCGAGCTTGAGGGGGAAGAACAACTTTTTTATCCGAGAGTGCCTCTGAATATTGCTTTTATACGGGGAACCTATGGAGATGAACTTGGAAATGTAACGATGGAAAAAGAAATGGCACCACTGGACGGAACGGCGCAGGCGATGGCAGTACATAACAATGGGGGGATTGTTGTTGTACAGGTAGAGCGGATTGTAAAAGCCGGGCAGTTGGATCCGAAACTGGTAAAAATTCCTGGAATTTATGTGGATGTTCTGGTGGAATGTCCGGCGGATGACCCGAAACAGGCTCAGTCCATCAATTGTAAATATGATCCGGCGTATTCAGGAAATATTCAGGTGCCTGTATCCAGTCTTGAAACTAAAAAATTGGATGCAAAGAAGATTATCGGACGCCGGGCAGCAATGGAATTGAAGAAAAACGTGATTGTAAATCTTGGTGTCGGTGTGCCTGAATGGGTGGCATCGGTAGCAGCAGAGGAAGATATTGCAGGGGAAATGACATTGACTGTGGAAGGCGGACCAATTGGAGGAGTACCTGGTGGCGGATTGAGATTCGGCGGAACGATTAATGCGGAAGCTTATGTTGATGAAGCTTATCAGTTCGATTTTTATGATGGCGGAGGCTTGGACATTTGCTATCTTGGATTGGCCGAAGTAGATAGAGACGGAAATGTTAATGTTTCAAGACTCGGAACACGTATCACAGGAAGCGGAGGATTTACCAACATTTCTTCGAATTCAAAGAAAGCTGTTTTTTGTGGAACATTTACAGATGGTGTCAAAATTCAGACCGGTGACGGGAAATTAAAAATTCTTGAAGAAGGGAAAAGGCATAAATTCATTGACAGAGTAACAGAAATTACATTTTCTGGTATTGTTGCAGGAAAAAGGGGAAAATCCATTCTTTATGTAACAGAGCGGGCAGTATTTGAATTAAAATCTGATGGACTTCATTTGATGGAAGTGGCACCAGGAATTGATATTCAGACACAAATTATTGATCAAATGGATTTTAAACCAAAAATGGATAAAGTCAGACTTATGGATGAACGGATTTTCAAAGATAAAGTAATGGGGCTGACAATCAGTGAGTAAGGGATAAACCAATTTCTATAAATTTTGGTGCTGTTTTGAACTGTCAGGACAGCACCCTGCACCAAATAATTAAATTTTTAACAATATAAGATGAATCGGAGAAAGGAGGATTGGACGTGTATACATTAGGTATAGATATTGGCTCATCATCCAGTAAAGCAGTCATTTTGAAGGATGGTGCAGAGATGATATCTTCAGCGGTTGTACAGGTAGGCACAGGGACATCCGGCCCGGGCAGGGTTTTAGAAAATGTTTTTCAAAATATTGATTTAAGGCCGGAAGATGTAAATTATACGGTTGCAACAGGATATGGTCGGTTTTCTGTGAATAATGCAGACAAACAAATTAGCGAGATTACTTGCCATGCAAAAGGAATTTATTATTTGATTCCATCGGCGAGAACAATTATTGACATTGGTGGACAGGATGCAAAGGCTATTCAATTGGATTGTTATGGCAATGAATCCACAGATTACAGGAGCATTGGGGGCGGCACTTTTGGCTTTTGAAGAATTGAAAAAAGATACATAGGAAAGAGGGTAAAACATATGGAAATGAATATCAATGAAGCAAGTGCAAAGGAACTTTTGGCGTATTATCAGGAAAAATTAGATGATGAGGCAAGAAATGCACATAGTGAAGGAAGGCTGGTTTGCTGGTCGGCGGCGTTGTGCCCATCGGAGTTTTGCGAAGCTATGGATGTATCTATGGTGTATCCGGAGACGCATTCAGCCGGCTGTGGGGCAAGAAAGGCATCAATGGATTGTTTAGAACTTGCAGATCAGAAGGGATATAACATCGATATCTGCTCTTATGCCCGGACAAATATCGGATATATGGAGATGTTAAAGCAAGAGGCACTGAGCGGACAGACACCGGAAAAATTAGCAAATTCCAAAGCAGTCAGAGTACCGTTGCCGGATTTTGTACTGACTTGCAACAATATTTGTAATACATTGCTTAAATGGTATGAAAATCTGGCCAGAGAATTAGATATTCCATGTATTATTATTGACGCACCATTTAATTATAGGATACCGGTACCGCGTCATGCCAAGGAATATATGGTTAGCCAATTTCAAGCGGTCATTGCAAAACTTGAAAAAATCTGTGGACGCCAGTTTGATTATGACAAATTTCTTGAAGCGCAGGTTCAGACGCAGCGTTCTATTTATCAATGGAATCGTGTTGCTACATATGCTTTTCGCAAGCCATCACCATTAAATGGTTTTGATTTGTTTAATTACATGGCTATGCCGGTAACTTGCCGTTCTAAAAAATATTCAGAAATTGTATTGAAAAAATTTGCGGATGAGTTAGAGGAAAATGATAAGAATGGCAAATATGCTTTTGGTGGTGCAGAAAATGAAAAAAGTCGTGTTACCTGGGAGGGAATTGCTGTATGGCCTTATCTTGGTACAACATTTAAAGGACTCAAAAATGAAGGTGCTCTTATGACAGGATCGGCATATCCGGGAATGTGGGATTTTGAATATATTCCGGGAGACATGATGTCTATGGCAGAAACTTATTCCAAAGTATACCTTAACTGTGGAGGTCCTCATCGGTATGAAGAATTTTTCAAGGTAGTAGATCATTCAAAGAGTGACGGAATTATTCTCCATACGAACCGAAGCTGTAAAATTATGGCTTTCCTTAATACAGAAGGCGCAGAATATATCAATAAGAAAAAAGAAGTACCTTTTGTGAGCTTTGATGGAGATCAGACAGATCCGCGGGTATTTGCTCCGGCACAGTTTGAAACACGTATACAGGCCCTGTCTGAAATGATGGGAAGCAAGAAAAACAGATAAGGGGAGGAATGAAAGATGAGAACGGTTAATGAGATTATCAGAGAGTTTAAGGAAATTGCATCAAATCCGAAAAAAGCAATGGAAGATTATAAAAAGGAAACCGGTAAAGGTGCTGTAGGCGTAATGCCTGTATATTGTCCGGAAGAAATTGTTCATGCGGCGGGGTATTTACCAATAGGAATGTGGGGGACGCAGAAAAAGCAGATTTCGAAGGCGCGTATGTATTGGCCGCCGTTTGCGTGCTCTATTATGCAGTCTGTCACAGAATTAATGGTAGAGGGCGTTTATGATGATTTAGATGCGGTGATTTTTTCGGTACCCTGTGATACGTTGAAGTGCATGAGCCAGAAATGGAATGGAAAGGCACCGGCAATTATTTTCACACATCCGCAAAATCGTAAAGATGCTTATGGGGCAGCGAATGTCTATTGCCGTGAAGAGTATGGGCTTGTGAAAGAAAAACTTGAGAACATTCTCGGGGTGACCATTACGACAACAGCCCTGCAGAGAAGTATAGATATTTATAATGCGAATCGTCAGGCATGCAGGGAGTTTTGTGATGTTGCAGCGGAATACATCGGAATTATTAAACCGTCAGAACGACATGCAGTGATCAAAGCTCGTTGGTTCATGGAGAAATCCAGACATACCGCGCTGGTTAAAGAGCTTATTGAGGCCATTAAAATACAGCCAAAACCGGAATTTAAGGGACGGAGAGTGATTGTGACAGGAATTATGCTGGAACCGGAAGAGGTTCTTGATATTTTCGAAGAAAATAACTTTTTTATTGTCGCAGATGATCTTGCACAGGAATCCCGCCAGTTCCGTCAGGATGTACCTTATGATACAGATCCATTGTTTGCGCTTGCCAAAGCATGGAATGATTTTGATGGATGTTCCCTGGCAACAGATGAATTTAAACCAAAGGGAAAAATACTGATAGACGCTGTTAGAAAGTATGATGCGGATGCAGTGATTGTCTGCATGATGAAGTTTTGTGATCCTGAAGAATTTGATTACCCGATTCTTTTACAGGAGTTTGAACCTGAAAATATCCGGAGTCTTTTTATCGAAATTGACCAGGAAACGACAGCTTTTGAACAGATTAAAACACGTATACAGACATTTGCAGAAATTTTGTAAGCAGGTTTAATGTCTGGGTGGTATTGGGGGGAGGAATTTATAGAATGTATGCAGTTATAGCTTTTATACCTATTATTTTTACGGTTGTAGTTATGGCCGGACTGAACTGGCCTGCGAAACGGGCATTGCCGTTGGCATGGCTGATTACGGCAGTTCTGAGTTTGGTTATTTGGAGAATGGATCTGCTTACCGTTGGGGCATATACGATTTCAGGTTTTTTAAATTCTCTGGATACACTGGCAGTTATTTTTGGGGCAATTCTTATTATGAATACGCTCAAACATTCTGGTGCTATGAAGGTTATTAACCGGGGATTTATGACAATATCGGATGACCCGAGGATACAGCTTGTTATTATTGGCTTT
>DBGCEW010000112.1:0-14648 GCA_048357495.1 Frisingicoccus sp. | reverse complement strand
TTCTTATTCTTCATTTACTAAAACCGCCTCTACTAAAAATCGATGATCCGGCTGATCCGCAATACAGGTGCTCAATGTCACCAGCCGGCTGTCTGTGGTCACCAATGGATCTGTATTCCCTATAGATTCCAGATAATCCTCTCTCTGGCTGTGGGATGCAAAATCATAAGCGCCCATAATATGCCGGTCATCATAAGTCACCGTGGAAAAAATACGGTAGGTGTATTTATTCTCTGTGGTGTAGATAATCAGGGTTTCATGATCTTTGAGATAGTCTTTATCCCGGAATTTATAAAGTCCGCCGAACATGGAGCCATCCTCCATATCATGACCATAGATCAACGTGTTAAAATCACTGAAATCCTTTTTATTAACAGCTTCCGTATAAATAGATCCCGGATATCCGGCAATACCTTCAATCGTATGATCCAGATAATAGCTGTTATCTGCAGCGCTCTGAACAATCGGATAATTCACCTCGGTTCCGGGAATCTCAATCCACGCATAAATTTCAGGATTAATCTTCCACAGCTCCTCAAAATCAATGGGAATTTCCGCTTCAGCCTTTGTTTCCGTCTCCGTCGCATCCGATTTCGTGTCCGCCGTCTGGGCTGCTGACCGGGTCTGCAGTTCTTCATAAATCTTCTCATTCTTCTGGATCTTTGTATAATAATGGGCCACAAAGCCGATACATAATCCGGCGCCCACAATACAAAGCATCAGTAAAATTTTCCGCATGTTCCCTTTCATTTAGGCAACCCTCTTTCCATCACCTTTTTTTCTGCCCCCGGTTCTTTTCTGTCCCTTTACAAGTGGAATCGATGCCAACGTATTCATTCCCAGATATTTTGCAACATCCTCTTCTGTCTTAATACGGTCATCGACCAGATAATTGACGAGTAAAATCCCCATCATCAGAAAGACGCCCAGAGCCCCTGCAATCACTGTATTTTTCAAAGTATTCGGCGTTACCGGTTCCTCCGGAACTACCGCGTCTTCCACGGTGCTCGGCTTGTCGGTAACCATAACCTCTGCGACCCGCTCTGCTGTAGCATCCGACATGGCATTGGAAATATCACATGCCAGCTTCGGATCCGGATCACGGACAGCAATTTTCAGAATCTGGGTTTCGGAAGGATTGGATACCTTAATCTTTTTAACCATTTCCTCATAATCCAAATCCAGATTCAACTCATCGATCACATTTTCCACAACGGGACGGCTGGTTGCCAGAGTTTCAAAATCGACCGTCAGCTGCTTACCAAGCTGCAAATCGATGGCTGATGTAATACTTGTTGTCTTCGACAAAATATAAATCATCGAAGATGCCTCATACTGGGGCGTTACGATAATTTTATTAAAACCAAACGCCGCGATGGCCATAATCAGTCCGCATCCCAATATCAGCCACCAGCGCTTTAAAAAAAGGTGGAACACTTCCATCAAATCAATTTCTATTTCATCATCCTGCTGTTCATCGTACATTGTCTTCCCCCTCCTTTACTCTTCCAGATATTTATCGGCCGAATTGCCGTAATATTTTCCATAATACTTTCCATAGGTATTGTTTTTCATATCCACTTTATTCAGTATGACCCCAAGTATCGGACACTGGGCCATTTTCAGCTGATCCGTAACCTTCTTCGCAAAGCGCCGGCTCACCTCGTTGGCGCTGATAACCATAATGGAGCCGTCACATTCATTGGCAATAATCGCCCCGTCAATGACGCTGCCCAGCGGCGGTGTATCCACAATAATATAGTCATATACCGTTTTCAGTTTGCTGACCGCCATTTTAAAATTGCTGCTTCCTAAAAGCTCTGCCGGATTCGGAGGCACCGGCCCTGCAAAAATCATATGTAAATTTCGGACATTTGTGGCATAAACAATATCCGTAAATGTACTCTGACCGGATAAATAATGGCTCAGCCCCTTTACGGACTGTCCTACCTGACACCGGGATACGATGACGGATTTTCTTAAATCCGCGTCAATAAAAAGCACCCTTTTCCCGGATTCGGCCAAAGCCTTCGCCAGATTTAAGCTGACCGTTGACTTTCCTTCCGACGGCGTACAGCTTGTAATAGCAATACTCTTTATATCATTCCCACAGAACTGAAGGTTTGCCCGAAGCGTTTTATAGGCTTCACTTCCCCTCCGGTCCAGTGCAGGAATATTAATATTAATGTTCTGCATATTCTCCCTCTTCCTCTAATTAATAAACTCATCCGCAATCACTCTGTCCGGATTTCTGACAGACAATTCCATCGCATATCCCTTCCCATATCTGGATGCAATATGAAATATCGCCTTTTGGACAGACGGTATGCGTGTTTTTGTGTCATGACCATCACTGGCCACAAAATGCACCAGTCCCCGTTTCAGAAGTTTTTTTGTACAGCTTTTACACTGCCATCCGTTACCTCCGGTAATACTTCGTGCATTCATCTGCATATAAATTCCCATATGTACAAGTTCTTCAATATACTCTATATTTGAAGCCAGGCGCCGGCACCGCTCGACATGGGCCAGTATCGGCCGGTATCCGGCCATCTGGACTGCCTGAAGTCCCTGACGGATACGGCTGTAATCATCTTCCGGCTGAAACTCTACCAGTGCATAATGGCTTCCGGCCAGCGTAAAGGCTGCCCCACGTTCAATCTGCTGTTCCAATCCATGACGATAGGACAGCTCCTGACCCAGATACAGCTTCATGTCCGGATACTGCATTTCCACCCACCTGTTCAGTTCCTGAAACCGTGCTGCGATAATTCCGTTCGAAGCCTTCACACGATGGTTCCCGTAATGGGGTGTCGCAATAATTTTCCGGGTATCCCTGGCATAGGCAATCCGGATCATTTCCTGTGCAGCTTCCATGCTTTCTGCCCCATCATCGACTGCCGGAATAATATGACAATGAATATCTGTAAATCCTAAAATACTCACGAGTTGAACAATCACCATACTTTCCCTATTTTATTATGATATTGTTTTATTTTATCATTCTTATGGCATTTGTCAAAAGTTTTTACATAAATAACGGGAATTTGTCAAAATTGGTCGCTATATGAAGGTTTTTCCTCCTTTTTTTCCGTACTGCCCTGCCCCTTCCTGCATATACTGATAGAAAGATTCTCAGGAGCTTTTTATGTCTTATAAAATAATGATTGACGCCGGACACGGCGGTGCGGACCCCGGCGCTGTTTTCGGCGGCCGGCAGGAAAAGGATGATAACCTGCGTCTGGCCCTGGCCGTTGGTGATATTCTTTCCCGGCATGGCATTGATGTCGTATATACCCGCACCGATGACATCTACCAGTCGCCGATTGAAAAGGCCCGGCTGGCCAATGCCTCCGGCGCCGACTACTTTATTTCCTTCCACCGAAATTCAAGTCCTGAACCGAACCAGTACAGCGGTGTGGAGACCCTTGTTTATGACCAGACCGGACAGAAGGTGACTATGGCGCAGAATATTAACAGCGCCCTGGAAAAAGTCGGATTTAAAAATCTCGGGGTCAAATCCCGGCCCGGCCTTGTCGTCCTTCGCCGTACACGGATGCCCGCATTGCTCATTGAAACCGGATTCATAAATACGGTACAGGACAATCAACTCTTCGATGAAAAATTTGACGAAATTGCCCAGGGCATTGCCGGCGCCATTCTCAATACCTTAAACGTGGATACGGGTTCGGGAAATCCTTCCGATGATGTTTCCACGGATACGGCGCCGGTTTACTACCGGGTCCAGACCGGCAGCTTCACGGAGCGTCCCAATGCGGACCGCATGCTGTCGGGCCTTCAGGATAAGGGCTATCCGGCCTTTCTTGTTTTTGAAGACGGCCATTTTAAAGTCCAGGTCGGCGCCTTTCGCAATCTCGCCAATGCGGTGCAGATGGAACGGACGCTGAGAAACGCCGGATACGACACATGGATTGACTCGGCTCCGGCTTCCTACTGATTTCCGGACATAAATTTAGAAGGCCTTCAGAATCCCGATGGGGAATTTCCGAAGGCCCTCTGACCAGTAAATGACTTTATTCTTTTAATGACCGGATAAATTCTTTAAAATCCTTTTTGCTCCATACAACCGGTGTCGGATACAGCGGATTCCCTTCTTTTACTGCCCATTCGACAATCTGGTCCACATCCGCTTCCTGAATCATTTCCGGATACAATGGAATATTCATCTGCACTTTCAGATCTTCAATCCACCGAATAAAGGCTTCCGCCTTTGCACGCACCGTATCTTCTTTCGCTTCGATACCGCAGACATCACACAACGCGGCTAATTTTTCCCAGGCCGCAGCACCGTAGGCCCGCATGACATGGGGCAGAAGAATGGACATTGCCACGCCGTGAGGTACGCCGTAAAGGCCGCCCAGTGTGTGGCCGATGGCATGGACGTATCCGACACAGCCTCTGGTGAAGGCCCGTCCTGCATAAAAGGCCGCCCGCTGCATGTTCTGACGGGCACGCAGGTCACTTCCGTCCTGATAGGCTTTATAAAGATTTTCATAAATAAGCTTTACGGCTTTTTCACACATATCCTTTTCAAGTTTCGTATTGTAGGTATTATTGGTATAGCATTCCACCGCATGGCAGAGGGCATCCATTCCGGTAGTTCCTGTGACCTGAGGCGGAAGTCCTACCGTCAGCTCCGGATCCAGAACCGCATATCTCGGCATCAGGCAAATGTCATTGATGGATGCTTTATGATGGGTCTTTGACTCGGTAATTACTGCCGCAATGGTTGTTTCCGAGCCGGTCCCCGCAGTCGTAGGCACGGTAAAAATCGTTGGAATCGGTTTCAGAACCCGCAGTAATCCCTGAAGCTGATGAATCGACTTTTTCGGTCTGGCAATCCGCGCGCCAATTCCCTTCGCACAGTCCATCGGTGAACCGCCGCCAAAGGCGATCATACAGTCACAGTGATTTTTCAGATACAGAAGCATGCCATCTTCGATGTTGACATCCGTCGGATTCGGCGCCACTCCATCATAAATGACATAATTCAGATCTACTTTTTCCATGGCCTCAATCAGTCCGTCCAGTAAATGCAGCTCGACCAGCATTTTATCGGTAACAATCAACGGATGATTGAATTTTTTCTTTTTAATGGCTGCCGGGAGTTTTTTCACAGCGCCCGGACCCTGAAGAATTTTCGGCACACGCCATGGCAGGAAATACATCCCCACTTTCATCACCGACTGAAAGCCTCTGCAGCCGACAGTTACAGCACTTAATTTATTTTCCATATAGCATTCCACCTCTCCGCCTCTCCGCATTTCAATGGCACGGATCGGACATACTTTGGCACATATACCACAGCCAATACATTTTGCCGTTTCAACACAGGCAATGGTATGAATATCTCCATGATATTTCGGCCCTTCAATTTTGAGACAATCCATCGGACAATTTTCCACACAGACGGAACAGCCTGCGCATGTCTGCGGATTAATATATGGTTTTTCTTTTATCTTCATCATCAACCACCTCCTGCCGGAGCCAGCAGCGCGACCTCATCGCCCGCTTTAAACCGATACCTGCGGCCCACCGGTTCCCCGTTCACAAGGACGACCAGATCCTTCGCTTCCTTCCTCGGAATCCCCGGAATGGCGTCCATCAGCTCATTCAATGTCTCCACATCGGTTTCAAATTCTCCCATGCCGGCCTTGAGGCGGGCAACTCCGAATATCTTTACTTTAATCATCCGCCTCACCCTTCTATCTTTAATTTCTTTAACAGCTTCTTTGTCGGCAGCCCATTGGAATCCCAGCCCCGGGCATGATAGTAAACCTTTTTCAATTTTTCCAGAGGCACTTTCGAATCGGGATTTTTCGGATCCTGCAGTGTTTTTACAAGACGTTTCGGCAGCGCATCTTTATTGGCATCCACGCCAAAACGGCGGTTCACTTCCCGCTCCAGATTATATCCCCGCTCACCGCAGCGGATATACTGTCCAAAGGTCATTTTCATGCCCGTTGTATATTCAAATCCCTTCGTATGATGGAATACCGGCAAATGGAAGCAGGCAATTTCCGGATACTTGTTAATGATGCGGACCACCGAACCGCAGTAAGGCAGAATTTTATTCGCCGCCCTGGTATACCAGCTGTTCGGATGATTCATGAGGGGTGACGGGAAAAAGGCATAGCTTGTAAAGAGACACTGACCCGCCGCCGAAATCATTTCCATAAGATCCTGGAACAGCATTGTCAGATCCGCCTTGCCATGATAGGTTGTCTGGTCAATGGACAGACCGAGCCCTTCCAGAATCACGAGATAACCGCCATTCAGATGGCAGCCGCCCCGGTTGCTGGTCGCATATCCCAGTCCCAGTCCCACAGCCTTTCTCGGCTCATAGGCCGCCAGCTCCATGCCCTTGGCGTGGATGGCGAATTCCTTTCCCCCGTATTTTTCTGACAGCCGCTTACTTCCCTGAGCCAGTTCATCTCCAATGCCCCGGCGGTAAGCAATATCTTCAAATAACCGGGAGATACCTTCCGTCTCTGAAAATTTCAGTCCGTTGTCCCAGAGGCCTTTTTCATTGGCCTCCATAGCATAGGAAATGGTGTTGGCACAGGAAATCGTATCCATTCCCAGCTCATCCAGCTCGTAATTCCATTTTAAAATGGACGGAAGATCGTTATTTAAAATGCCGCCGCCCAGAAGCACCAGGGTTTCCAGTTCCGGCCCCTTCACATGCTGACCATCAACTTCCACCGTGCGGGCACAGCGAATCGGGCAGGTCAGACAGCCTTTGTTGACAATATTGTATTTTTCCGCAAGCTCTTCACCGCTGACTTTTTCAAAGTCTTCATACTGGCCATAAGTATAATTTTTCGTAGAAAGAATATGCTTCATCTGCATGGCGCTGACAAGTCCGGCAGTACCGAGCTTCGGCATCTGGCTTCCGGTCAGCGGATGCTTCTTTAAATATTTAAACCACTTCTGGGTATGCCGTACCATCTTTTCTTTATCATAAACCGGCACTTCTTTATTCCCGCTGGCACAGACGGCCTTCAGATTCATCCATCCCATGACGGCGCCGGTGCCGCCCCTTCCGGAAACCCGCTCATTCGAAACGATACAGGAATAAAGCACCTGATTTTCCCCCGCCGGGCCAATACAGATTTTTCCGTTTTTCCGGACACGTCCGTTGCCCAGCCGCAGCTGATCATCCAAAGCCTTCTGGGTTTCAGAGGTTTTCATCCCCCAAAGGCCTTCCCCGTCATGGAATTTGACGGTTTCATTCTGAATCTCAATCCAGGTCGGTTTCTCACATTGCCCGGTCAGAATCAATCCGTCCAGCCCGGCTTTCTTCAGATAATATCCAAAATTTCCGCCGCAGTTCGAGGACGTAATATATCCCGTCTGAGGCGACAGGGTCGATATGTTAAACCGGCTGGAGCTTGGCACCCCGGAGCCGGTCAGCGGCCCTGTTGTAATAACCAGAAGATTTTCCTTTGAAAAAGCTTTTTCCGTCCCTTTCAAATGATCTCCCAGAATTTTAGCCGCCATGGTCTTCCCGCCGATAAATAATTCTCTTTCCCTATCGGAAAAGGGATATTCGGACACTTCCTGAACTGTCAGATCGATCTTCAGGACCTTTCCCATATATCCTCCATATTTTGTTGACATCCTTCTCCCCCCTTTAAACCTGTCTGTTCATTCTTTACCGCCTTCCGGTCCATCCCTGTATCCCCGAAAGGTATATATGAAAAATCTCCATTCCACAGGTCGGCAAACAGCACCCTGTGTCTGAGTATGTTTTTATTTTCAATCGCTATTTTAATAACTTCGTTGACCTGCAGAGAAGCGATGACATTGACCGTGGTCACCAGAGCCGACACCTTTTGTGCTTTCTTCGTCTGATAAAGGACCGGCAGCACCGAGTCTCCCGGATAAATGACAGTCACCTGTCCATGCCACCCTTCCACAGCCCCGTGTACCATAGGAATGCCAAGTTCCTCTGCCAGATTTTCCAGATACAGCTTTGTCGGAATATCATCGACACAGTCCAGCAAAATATCCGCGCCTTCGACCAGGTCTTTTCCATTCGTCCCATTTAAAAAATCACAGTGAACGCTAATCTGAGCTCCCGGACGGATATCCATCAGTCCCTTTTTCAGTACGCTCACTTTTCGTTGATTCAGCGTAGAATTGGCGGCATAGAGCTGACGGTTAAAATTACTCCCATCCACCACATCTTTATCGATGAGCCGCAGGATTTCAAAGCCGCTCCGGACCAGTTCATGGGCCGCCATCTGTCCCAGCGCTCCGGCGCCGATCACGGCCACCTTTGTATGTCTTATCTTCTCAGCCTGTGCCGGCGTCAAAAAATCCAGATTTTTTTGGAACATATTTCAAAGCCTCCTTACAGGTAAATGATCTTCCCAATCTCCTCATAACTATATCCGCCGAGGGCTTCCAGCTTTTCCTTAAAGGCCCTGCTCTTTAAAACTTCCAGAAACGCCCGGACAAAGGGCAGTTCCAGATAAGACGCATAGGTGACAAAGTCATATTCCTCAAAGGTTACATCGACAAAATCCAGATCCAGGGCTTTGGCACAGGAATAAATGCCCATACCCACATCCGCATTATCCTTCTGGACAGCCACCGCAACACTCATATGGGTCGTTGCTTCGTGACCATACCCCTGAATATTTTCTGCAGAAATCCCGTCTTTTTTTAAAAGATAATCGAAAAGCACCCGGGTTCCCGCACCCTTCTGACGGTTAATATATCGAATTTCCGGCGTGATATCTGAAATTGTCCGGATTCCCAGCGGATTTCCCTTTTTCACAATCCATCCCTGACGCCGCCGGACACCTTTGATCAGCGCCATCTTTTCCCCCGGAAACATTTCCTTTGTAATGGCCTGATTATAGCTTCCATCCCTTTCATCCAGTAAATGGGACGGCGCCAGATGGGCTTCCTTCTTTTTCAGGGCGATCAGACCGGAAAGGGAACCTACGTGGGTGGAAGACAGGCACATATCCTTCATTCCTTCCATCATGAGATCATTGATCACATCCAGAATCAAATCGTGGCTTCCGATAAGCACCAGCGTCTTGCCAATCCGCTCCATGTCCTTCACCAGTTTTACCTCAACCCTTTCATGGGCAGTGATGCCCTCCCGGTTCCGGGGAATCACACAGAAACCGTCGGCCCGGACCAGAGACATGGAGGCCCCGGCCCCCCGCTCCAGAGGGGACGCAATCAGTTCCCCCTCCACAATGCCCAGTTTCACCCGGACATATTCTTCATATTTAAGGCTGGACATCAGTGTTTTTGAAAGTTTGGCTTTAACCTGTGCCGCCGGACGGGGATTTTTCCGGAGATAAAGGTTCATCACAGGAATAACAAATTCTGTAAAAGTCAGATAGGCAGATACCGGATACCCCGGAAGACCGATCACCGGACAGTCCTGTACCTTGCTTAAAATCACCGGCTTTCCCGGTTTTATCGCTACCCCATGGGTCAGAACTTCTCCAAGCTCCCGGAGGACATGGACCGTATAATCATCTCTGCCCGCACTGGAGCCCGCATTAATAAGCACAATATCACAGTCCGAAACCGCCTCCATAATCACGTTTTTTATCTGTTCCGGATCGTCCCTGACAATCGGATACCGGCGGCCGATGCCATGATTTTCCGCCACAAGATTCTGAAACATCCATGAATTTGTTTCTATAATCTTCCCGTCTTCCGGCGTTTCTGTATAAGGAATCATCTCATCGCCTGTCGGAATAATCCCGACAACAGGCTTTTTAATGACCGAAAGCTCATGAATACCCGCCGAAAGCAGTACCGAAATATCGATGGCACGGATTTCATGATGGGATGGCAGAACCATTTCCCGTGTCACAATATCTTCTCCGATGGAACGCACATGGGCAAAGGGATGGGTCGGAGCAATGATTTTATACCCCTCTTCCGACTCGATCAGATCCTCTGCCATAATGACCGCATCATAGGGCGGAAGGATCATATCCCCCGTGTCCACATCCAGATAATCCTTTTCCCAGGTCAGTAAAAGCGGGTGTTCCTCAGAAGCGGTTTTTGTATGAGAGCTGATAACCCCGATTCCATCCATGGCACAGGAATTATAGGACGGACTGGAATACCGGGCATAAGAAGCTTCGGCCGTTATCCGCCCAAGACTTTCCGTGACCGGAATTCTTTCTTTTTTTTCAGAAATGTGGGGAAAGGCCTCTAAAAAATGCTTGAGGGCCGTCTCCCTGTCCTGAATATTCAAATATAAATTTCGTTTCATGCCCACACCTCAACCCGGACTCTTTCGCCCTTCTTAAGCCCTTCTTTATTTCTTGGAATCATCACATAACCATCGGTTTTGCTCAGCGGTGAAATGCTGCCGGATTTGGCATAAACCGGAACCGCATTATAATCCGCTTCCCCGCAGACCAGCTTCACCGGAAGGCAGGTCGCCCGCCCCTGATTACTGGAAACATTTTCCTGCATAACAGCAAAGTAGGGCTTTGGTCTGGAAATTCCGGCCTTTGACATATACCAGTCCACAATGAGCAGCCGGAACATGAGCAGCGCCGCCATCGGATGGCCCGGCAGTCCGGCAATAATCACTTTATGCTCCTGTTCCACCGATAAAATCGTCGGTTTTCCCGGCTTTATGGATATGCCGTGGGTGAAAACGTTCCGGGTGATTTTTTCAAGAACCGTCTTTGTATAATCCTTATTGCCTTTCGAGCTTCCCCCGGACAAAAGAATGATATCACTCTCTCCGACCGCTTCGGAAACCGCTTCAAAAATTTTTTCTTTATTATCTGCGATCCGGATCTGCCTTCGGATAACCCACCCGTTTTCCACTGCCTCCGCTGCCAGCGCATAGGAATTAATATCCCGTATTTTAGAGGCCGACAGACTTTCCCAGATATCTACCAGCTCGTCCCCTGTGGAAATAATTGTCAGTATCATCGGCACGTATACATTGACTTTGGAAATCCCCAAAGCCGCCATCATACCGATATCCCGTGAATTAATTTTTCTCCCCTTGCGAATGAGGCACGTTCCCTTTTTAATATCCTCACCAATCTGAATGATGTTTTCCCCTTCGCTGACCGCCTTATAGGCCACAATTTTATCCGCCGCATAGCTTTCTGTATATTCCACCATCAGCACGGCAGTGGCCCGATCCGGAATCATGGAACCGGTCTGCATCTGAACGGCCTCCCCCGAATTCACCCCGATGGAAACACGCTCTTCAATATTGACCTGGCCTGCCACCCGGAAGAAAATGGGATTAGAATCCCCGGCCCCGTAGCTGTCCCCTGCAATGACTGCATAGCCGTCCACCGTCGAACGGCGGAAGGGCGGGACATTTTCTCCGGCAATAATATCCTCTGCACAGATACAGCCCAGAGATGCCTCACATGTTACCCGGCGTGCTCTGAGCTTAAAATCTTCTGTCTCTGACTTCAGCTTTTCCCGCGCTTCTTCCAGCGTATCCGTATGTAACAGTTCCATATTAAACCACCAGCTCTCCTTTAATAAATTTTTGAGTTTCCGGCTGTGACGGATGACTGAAAAAGGTATCCGCATCGCAGCTTTCAATCACATTTCCCTGATTCAATAAAACAACAAAATCGGCCAGCCGTTTGGCCTGGGCCAGATTATGGGTCACGATGATCATCGTCATCCCCTTTTCCGTATTGAGTTTCTTAAGCAGTTTTTCAATTTCACTGGTCGTATAAGGGTCGATGCTGGCACTCGGTTCATCCAGCAGAAGAAGCTCCGGTTCAAAGGACAGAGCCCGGGCTAAAGCGACTTTCTGCACCTCACCAAGGGACAGCTGATTTGCCCGCTTTGACAACAAATGCCTCAGGTTCAGTTCCGCTGCCAATACCTCCACCTGCCGGCCGACTGCCTCTGCCGGCGCTTTTCTCAATTTCATCGGATAAGCAATGTTTTCCCGGACACCAGAAGAGATCAGATAGGGCTCCTGAAAAACGAGGGTCATATTTTTCAGCGGTACTGTCCTGTCCCCATCGTAGAGAATCTCTCCGCTGTCTTTTTCAAGCAAATCAGCGATCAGGTTTAACAGGGTTGATTTTCCCGCCCCGTTGGGGCCCACCACTGCGGTCACCGAATTTTCCGGAAGTATGAGATGCTCAATATCTAACACGGGAATCCCGTTATAAGACTTTTTCAGATTTTTAATTTCTATTTTCATGTTAAATGACTCTTTTCCTTCTGGAAATTATAAAGCACTGAATTCATTGCAAAGGAAATCAGCAATAAAATAATTCCCACGGCTACTGCCCTCTCAAACTCTCCCATCCCTTTTAACTGAGAAATGTAGGTTGTCATCACCCGGGTCTTCCCCTCAATGTTTCCACCGACGATCATGACGGCGCCAACCTCGGATATCCCCCGGGAAAAGCCGGAGACAAGGGCCGTAACCAGCCCAAACCGGAGCTCGTAAATAAACAGCGTCAGTGTCTGGAATCCATTCGCTCCCAGAGTTCTGGCAAGCATCCGAATCTTTTTTTCTTTTTCTCTGGCCGCATTCATCGTCAGTCCCAGAATGATCGGAAGAATCAGCAGCGTCTGGGCGATAATCATCACCGTCACGGTATAATTCAGCCGGAGGCCCCCCAGGGGCCCCCGCCGCATAAAGATAACATAAACTACCAGACCACAGAGTACCGGAGGCATCCCCATCAGCGTATAAATCATACGTGTCAGAAAATGCTTTAAGGGAAAGCTGTGCTTTGCCATGAGAATCCCCAGCGGAATGCCTGTAACACCGGCAATCAAAAGGGAAATCAGGGATACTCTTAAAGATAAAAATACCACCTCAAAAACTTCCCTGTCCAGAGAAACAATCAGCCGCAGCGCTTCTCCGATACCTTCAATAATAATATCCATATAACCGTTCCAATGCCTATTCGGCGTTCGGTGTAAACAATGGTTTTCCGTATTCTTCTATACCATACTGTCCGATGAATTCCTGAGTTTCCGGAGATACAATCCACTCCTGGAAGGCTTTCGCACCTTCATGGTTGATATTTTCATTTTTATCCGGATTCACACAAATCACGCCATACTGGTTGTATAAAATACCGCTCTCGTCTTTTTCGCAGACAATCATCAAATCTTCATCCAGTCCAAGGTTGAGCCATGTAGCTCTGTCGGACAATGTATAGGCCAGTTTTTCATTGGCCATTTCAAGCACAGCACCCATACCGGCACCGGCTTTCACATACCATTCCCCTTCCGGTGTGATGCTGCATTTTTCCCAAATAGCCAGTTCTTTTTTATGTGTTCCCGACTCGTCACTTCTGGAAATAAAGGTGGCTTCTTTTTCGCTGAGGGCCTGGAAGGATTTCAGGGCATCATTATAAGAATCCGTACTCAGGCCTGCCGGATCATCCTTCGGTCCGATAATGACATAATCATTGTACATAACATCTTTGCGTCCGTCTTCATCGGCATGTCCCTCTTCCACAAAGGTTTTTTCAGCTGCCGGAGAATGAACGAGCAGTACATCGGCCTCACCGTTTTCCCCCATCTTCATGGCTTCACCGGAGCCTACGGACACTACGCTGACACTGTATCCGGTCTCATCCTCAAACATCGGAAGGATCGCATCCAGAAGACCGCTGTCCTTCGTGCTGGTCGTCGTTGCCAGAATAATTTCCCCTTTTTCAGCAGCCGCTACCTTGCTTTCTGTTTCCTTCACGGTTTCGCTCTCAGACTTTCCCTTTGTCTCTTCGGCAGCCGGTTTGGAACAGGCCGTTAATGCCAGAGCACACACACATAATAAACAAATCAATACCTTTTTCATTTTTGTATCCTCCTCTTTTTTCGCGCATTATGCGCAGGTCTTTATACCCATTATACTAAAATCAGGGGAAATAGTATAGTCAATTCCCTTCTAAATATGAAATAAATGCAACTTTTCCCTTTTCTCCGAATATAAGTATTATAAATTCAGCCCTGTCCGGACTTCAGAAATCCCCCTGAAAATGCAAAAAAGAGACGATAAACCTTTTAAAAAGTTCCATCGTCTCCTTTTATTCAAAAGCTATTCTTTTTTAATACAGTTTTGCCCCTGCCGGAATCCGGTCATCTACCATCAGAAGATTTAATCCCTCATGTCCGTCTTCCTCATGAACCGCAGAGATTAACATACCGCAGGAATCAATGCCCATCATCGGTCTCGGAGGCAGGTTTGTGATGGCGATACAGGTCTTACCAACCAGTTCTTCCGGTTCGTAATATTCGTGAATGCCGCTTAAGATCACGCGGTCTACGCCGGTTCCGTCATCTAAAACGAATTTCAAAAGCTTCTTGCTCTTCTTCACAGCTTCGCATTCTTTAACCTTTACAGCTCTGAAATCAGATTTTGCAAAGGTTTCAAAATCAACCATTTCTTCAAATAACGGTTCGATTTTTACCTTGGAAAAATCAATCTTTTCCGCCGGTTTTTCTTCGGCTTTCTCAGCCTTAACTTCGCCCTTCTTAGCGTCTAAGGACTTCATGGTTGGGACGAAATCGTCCACTCACGACTTAAAACCATTTTATAAATTTTATCGCCTATAAATGGGCTTGTATTCAACCTCTTTACACCATTCCCATCTGTTTCGTGAAGGTAAAAATGA
>DBGCEW010000111.1:0-21913 GCA_048357495.1 Frisingicoccus sp. | reverse complement strand
CCCACGTTTAAAAGAATTAGTTAAAGGCAAAAATAATATCGTTATGATTGCCAGTGACCATACACGTCCTGTACCGAGTAAAGTTATTCTTCCGGAAATGATGAAAGAAATCGAAGAAGGAAATCCGGATGCGATTCTGACTATCCTTATCGCTACCGGTTTTCACCGTCTGACAACCCGTGAAGAGTTGATTAACAAATTTGGTGAGGATATGGTAAACCATCCAAAGATCCGGTACGTTGTCCATGACAGCGGCAAAGAGGAGGACCTTGTATACATTGGTATTCTTCCTTCCGGCGGTAAACTGATCGTCAATAAAGTGGCTGCTGAAGCCGATCTTCTGATTTCCGAAGGTTTCATCGAACCACACTTCTTCGCTGGTTTCTCCGGCGGACGTAAGAGTGTTCTTCCTGGTATTTCCAGCCGCACAACCGTATTGGCTAACCATTGCTCCGCATTTATTGCAGACCCATACTCCCGCGCCGGTTCTCTCGATAAGAACCCGATGCACAAAGATATGCTCTGGGCTGCTGAAGCTGTACACCTTCAGTTCATCTGTAATGTCCTTCTGGATGCAGATAAGAAAGTTATCGCAGCCTATGCAGGTCACTTAAATAACGCTCACAGAAAAGGCTGTGAATTTATGAATAATCTTGCAGGTGTTAAAGCCATTCCATCGGATATTACCATCACCACAAACGGCGGATATCCTCTGGATCAGAACCTGTATCAGTCTGTTAAAGGTATGACCGCTGCTGAAGCCTCCTGTAACGAAGGCGGCGTTATCATCATTGCAACAAGCTGTAGTGATGGACATGGCGGTGAATCCTTCTGGCGTACATTTGCCGATGAACCGGACAACCAGAAGATTATGGATAAATTCCTCGCTACAGATGCTGAACATACGATTCCGGATCAGTGGGAATCCCAGATTCTCTGCCGTATGCTTCTGAAACATAAGATTATCGTTATTACAGATGCTCCGGAACAGTTAATTAAAGATATGCATATGGATTATGCACATAACTTAGATGAGGCTATCGCTATGGCAGATGCTTATCTCGGAAAGAAAGACAGTAAGATCACCGTTATTCCGGACGGTATTGCAGTCATTGTTAATCCGGCAGATGAATAAATCAAATAATTTCCAAAGAACAGGCTCCAGGAGAAATCCTGGAGCCCTCTTTTATAACAAATCTTTGATTTTCTAAAATCCGGTTCTACTTATCCTCTTCAACAGAAGTTACCGTAACCCCTTCAGCACCTTCGGAAAGATCACCACTGTAATGAAGCGTTATATCCATACCTTCTTCAATACCGCCGGTAATACCGATATCGGCATCCATCGTTGAAAATGTATATGTGGTACCTCCACTCGTCTCAATCGTCACCGTATTCATAGATGCCGCTGTGACCGTTCCGCTGATTGTTTCATTCTTTGTGGATGAACCAGTAGAACCAGTTCCCGTTGTCGTACTGCTTCCGGAAGATTTTGCTGTAATCTTGGTTGCCGGAACAAGGTCATTCCCTGTAATATCTCCGGTATACGCAACCGTCACCGTATCGCCTTCTGCAATATCCCCGGAACTGATAACCGTATCATCATCTGTAGAGAAGTAATATTTCTCTCCATCGGCATCGTTCGTAATAACCAGCTTTTCACCTTCGATATATGTCACAACTTCTCCGGTCATCTGTCCGCTTTCGCTGCTGCTTTTAGTGGTTTCTCCCGTGGAAGATGTGCTGCTTCCGCTTTCCATCGCAATAACCAGCTCTACAACCGCCCCTTCCGTATCTGTGCCGGAAATATCTCCTGTATAAACAACAGCTACCGGATTTCCTGTTTTAATATCCTTTTCGCCCTTTTTATCCGCATCTGCAATATCAAAAACAAGTTCTTTGCCATCGCTGGTTTCCATTGTTAATTTATTACTCTTTAAGGATACCACTGTTCCTGTACTGGCCTCAAGCTGCGGAGTTTCCGGCTGCTGTGTTTCCTGAACCGTTTCTTTTTCTGTCTCCTTTGCTTTGCTGCCACAGCCTGCGAACAATGCTGCCGACAGTACAACAACCGCCGTCAGTCCCATAATTTTTCGAATTCTTATTTTCATTAATTCCTTCCTTTCAATACACGTTTTACCCTCTGTCTTCCAGAGCAACATAATCTTTTTCTTCCATAACACTCAGATATGCCGGACGGATAATCTTATCCACATTAACAAGCTCTTCAATCCGGTGAGCGCTCCATCCTACAATTCTTGCCATGGCAAAAATCGGCGTATATAACTCCAGCGGAATATCCAGCATGCTGTATACAAATCCGCTGTAAAAGTCCACATTGGCACTAACGCCCTTGTAAATTTTTCTTTTTTCCGCAATAACCTCCGGTGCAAGACGCTCTACTGCCGAATAAATTTTAAAGTCTTCATCTCTTCCCTTCGCCTTTGCCAGAAGTTCAACAAAGCCTTTAAAAATACGGGCTCTCGGGTCCGATAAAGAATATACCGCATGGCCCATTCCATAAATCAGTCCTTTTTTGTCAAAGGCCTGTTTGTCCAAAAGCTTTCCGAGGTATTCCTTCACAGCTGCTTCATCATTAAGATCCGAAATATTCTCTTTCAGATCCCGCATCATTTCCACAACTTTGATATTTGCCCCGCCGTGCTTTGGTCCCTTTAAGGATGACAGCGCCGCAGCGACAACGGAATAGGTATCCGAACCGGCCGAAGTAACCACACGGGTCGTAAAGGTCGAGTTATTACCGCCGCCATGCTCCATATGCAGCACAAGGGCAATATCAAGCACCCGGGCTTCCAGTTCTGTATATTTTTTGTCCGGGCGCAGCATAAGAAGGATATTCTCTGCTGTAGACAGGTTACCGTCCGGACGGTGGATATAAAAGCTGTCACCACATTCATAATGATTATAGGCATGATATCCGTACACCGAAAGCATCGGAAGAATACTGATCAGCTGAAGACACTGACGCAGCACATTACTGATCGACGGATCCGTCATATTCTCATCATAGGATGCCAGTGTCAGCACACTCTTTGTCACCGAGTTCATAATATCCTTACTCGGCGCCTTCATAATAACATCTCTCGTAAAGTTTGTCGGTAATGTCCGGCTGGCATTAAGGACATTCTTAAAGGTCTGAAGTTCCTCCACATCCGGCAGCCTTCCAAACAAAAGGAGATAGGAAATCTCTTCAAAGCCGAACCGCTTTTCGGAAAAGCCTTTGACCAGATCAATAATACTGTATCCACGATACCACAGTTTTCCATCGCAGGGTACCTTTTCTCCGTTCACATTTTTAAAAGCTTCTATCTTAGATACATGGGTCAGTCCGGATAAAACGCCATTACCGTTTTTATCTCTGAGTCCCCGTTTAACGCCATATTCATCAAATAATTCTCCGGCAATTAAATCTGTACTTTCGCAGATTTTTCCATATTTATCTGTATAGTTCACCAGACTTACTTTTTCATTCTGTTTAACCACCGCTACACCTCCAGTTATTTTCCATTAAATTCTAACATTATTTCATACAATGTCAATTCATGCCATTAAAAATTTATAGTTGTTTATAAAACTTTCATGATTTAACAAACAGAAGCAGTTTGTCTTTTGGCAGACAAACCCACACTTTTTCTCCGATTTTCCGGTCCTTTTGGGACTTCCAGCAGAGCGCTTCCGCTTCCGGCGTCTTCCGGATGAGATATTGACTCCAAAAGGCCGTTTCCCAGTCCGTTTCCATTTGAACCGGAAAGGTGTTCTCTTCCCCGGGCTCTCCCTGCCGGATATCCTTCGAGCGTATTGCCGCATACACATCCCAGGCCGGAACAGGTATTTCCGTTTTCAGGTATATGCCCCATGCCGGAACATTAATTTCAAAATCGCCGGTTTTCTCAGCCCTCGCAATATTATCAAAACCGGTGAGACGGGCTGCCTGAAGGCTCTCCGGCCGCCTGAAGATCACATCCCGGTCATTGATTTGAAGTATTTTCCCATCATGTATAATTCCAATCTCCCGGCCAAACCGGTAAACTTCTTCCGGACTGTGGGAAACAAAAACCAGATTCCCGCTGTACCTCCGCAGAAATACCGACATTTCCCGCTGCATTTCCTGTTTGAGGGAATCGTCCATTGCGGAATACGGCTCATCCATTAAAATAATTTCCGGATGACAGGCCATCATCCGGGCCAATGCGGTTCTCTGCTGCTGTCCTCCGGACAGCTCCCAGGGATACCGTTTTCCTAGTCCTTCCAGATGATATTCCCCAATCAGCTCATCAATTCTCTTTTTCTTCGCTTTCTTTTCACCACGAAGGCCCACACCAATATTTTTTTCTACCGTCATATTCGGAAAGAGGGCATAATTTTGAAACAAATACCCGACCCTCCGCTCCTGAGGCCTCCGGTTGATATTTCTCCCGGAATCAAAGAACGTCACATCATTAATTATGATATGGCCCTCATCCGGCGTAATAACCCCGGCAATACATTTAAGAAGCATACTTTTTCCGCTGCCGGATTCCCCAAGAACTCCAATCCGGTTATCCTCTGACTTCAGTTGAATATCCAGTGTAAAATCCTCAAAATATTTTTTCACTTCAATGTCTACAGACATTATGTCCACCTCCCGGGATGTCGCTTCCGGCCCAAAACCCAATTTATCAAAAATACGACAAGCACCGAAATTCCTACCACAATAACCGTCCAGAATCCGGCGATCAACGTATTGTCATTCCCCATCTGCACAGCAATCTGCTGAGAGACCGTACTTGTCCTTCCGAGAATGTTTCCGGCAAACATAGAAGTCGCCCCGTATTCGCCGATCGCCCTGGCAAATGCCAGAATCGTTCCTGAAGCGATTCCCGGCAGCCCATTCGGAACACTGATTTTCCAGAAAATCTCCCGTTCCGAAAGTCCGAGGGTCCGGGCCGCATAAATCATCGTCACATCCACCTGTTCAAAGGCCGCCCTTGTATTTCGATACATCAACGGAAAGGAAATCACAACCGCTGCAATCACACAGGCAGCCCATGTTCCCGGAATTACAATTCCAAAGGCCAGATGCAGTGCCTCTCCGAGCAGACGGTTTTTACTGAATAAAAGCAGCAGCGCGAATCCCACAACTGTCGGCGGCAAAACCATGGGAAGGGTCAATATACTGTCTGCCACGGCCCTTTTTCCTGCCGGCAGCCGCATCACCCTGGACGCCGCAAATAACCCGGCAAAAAATGTGAAAACCGTAGCAGCTGCTCCGGTTTTCAAAGTGACCCATAAAGGCGTCCAGGCATCAGTCCTGGAAAAATAAATCTGCAGTTCTTCAATTATATTTTCCACCTGCCAATGCCTCCTCCATTTTATTCATACATGACAAACATATATTTTTCAAAAACAGCCGCCGCTTCCTCGGACTGTAAAAACTCATAAAAATCCTTCGCCGCCGCTTTCTGGGCATCCTCCGCCTCCGGATTATGAATCAGCGCCATCGGATAAACAATGGGTGCGTCAAACCATGCGGCATCCGCAGTATCGATAATATCCAGCTTATCAATAGACTTATACGCGTCGGATTTATAAACCGTACCGATTTCCGCAAGGCCTTCGGCAACAGCACTGCGCACATCCCCGACCTTCGTCTTTTCATCAATGCTCAGATTCATTACTTCCTCCGTAATTCCAAGCTTATCAAAAGCCTGCCGGGAATAATTTCCCACTGGAACATCTTCACCTGCCAGCGCAAAAACACCCTGACATTCCGGAATCGTTTCAAAACTTGTTACGTTTGTATCACTATCCTTTCCGCAAATCAGCACCAGCTCATTCGTCAGCAGCTTCACAATGCTTCCATCTTCAACGTAGTCCTTTTCTGTATTTTCATCCAGTTTTTCCATCTGTTCCATATTTGCAGAAATAAACAGATCACAGACCATACCGGTTTCAATCTGCTGCCTCAGTTCCTGAGAACCGAGGGCATTCGGCACAATTTTCACCTCTGCCCGGGTTTCATTATAAACCTCCGCCAGTTCCAAAATGGCATCGTTCAGACTATTGGCCACAAAAACCTGAATCTCTGTCTCCGTTTTCTCATCCGATGCATCCACTGTCACCGCCGTTGTTTCTGTTTTTCCGCCAACAGTTTTCGAAGAGCCGCAGCCGGTACACAATACCGCTGCAACCATTACCGCAACCAGCAACCATCTTCTCTTTTTCATCCGACTCCCCCTCTTCTGTCTCATTAAATGCCGCAGCCACCGTCACAGGATCCACAGGTACTGCATGTACTGCAATCACCGCAGCCGCTGGCCATCACAATATTATCCGTCAAATAATCAACGTTAATATCATAAGCGCTGAAAGGCACATGGATGGTCTGACCGTCACTGTCAGTCACACAAAGCGCATCCTCTAAAAATTCAATACGAATCGGTATAAGCACCTCTGCTCCGGTATCCCTTGGATCCGGACGCCACTGAGCCCCAATACGCATCGATTTCCCTGTACTCGACATGCACATAAGACCTGTTCCCACCGTCCGCAGGGCTTTAATCTTCCCGGACTCGTCCAGCTCCAGTGTCGGAAGATGTTCTTCATCCTTCAGCGGGGTATTGTCATAGGCAATATAAAGTCCTGTTGAATGCTGAATAAATACCGGCTCCAGCGGCTCTGCCGTTTTTAAGCTGCCGTTTTCATAAAATGTCACTTTCTCTGCTGTCACCGTTCCATAGGGTGTTTCTATCTTCTGTATATCTGCCATAATCTCTGACCACCTTTATATTTTTTCGGCATAACGCCGTCTACCTATTATACCATTAAAGCCCCTGATGGAACAATTGTCTTTTTTACCGAATTTTATTCCGTTTCCGTTCCTCAATCTCTGTTTCGGTTTTCTCTGCATTTTTTCCGATATGTACCTGTTGCTCCGGTTCTCCGAAAAAAAGAAGTTTTCTATTGTTTCGATAAATATCCCTGGCCGAATTTATCAAGATTCGTGTCATCCAGGTTTTAAAGTACTCCGGTTTTTTCAAAGTTTTAATCTGACCAAATCCTTTCAAAATACTTTCCTGTACCACATCTAACGCAAGATCTTCATCTCTGACGTAAAGCCATGCGGTCTTATATAAATATTCCTGATAACATTCAATGAGCTTCCCATAAGCATCCACATCCCCTTTAATCGCCTTTTTCACCAAACGTTCTTCCTTTTCATTTTTATCCAATTTTTGCCCGCCTCCCCTTTATCTCCATATAAATATCTTTATATATACACTTATTAGACGCCCATACCTATAAAAAGCATACAACTTTTTCATTTTTTACAAAAAAAATTCCATTCCGACACAAATCAGAACAGAATCTTTTCGTCTTTATTCTTCATCGATAAGCTCAAAGGTCAGCTTCACCGGATTATGATCACTATAGGCAAAATCCGCATCCACATTTTCCGCTGTTGCCCGGATATTCTCCGAAACAAGGAAACCATCCACAACCGTCGTATAATTTACCCCCTTTGTATAGGGAATATCCGCACCACGGCATGTCGCTACTTCCAGTTCATTCTCCGCCCGCACCATCTGTATGCCCTCCGCCAGTTCATTCTGGGTCAGAATCGATACCCACGCCGGAAATTTTTGTTCCGAAGAAAAGCCTTCCGCAACAGCATCCCCAAGGGCATGGTTAAAATCCCCGCCGACAATCACATAATTTCCGGCCCCATATTCCTCTGCCATCACCGAATTCAGAAGTGCTAACTGCTGTACCCGGATTTTTCCGCCTTCGTCATAGGCCGACATATGGCTGTTTATGAGTACCAGTTCCCTGCCGCCTTCTACCGGAAGCCGCATAACAGAAAAACAGCGGTCCAAATCCGTAAACTTTGTAATAAAATGATCATCCACCGGATAACTGCGCCGTTCTGCCGACGCCACTTTATAACGGCTGAAATTCAACAGACCTGCCTGAACAGCCCCGTGGGGATCTGAAAAAGGATAGAGCAGATATGCCGTATGAAAATTATTAACAAACACCGAGCTGTACTCCGAAAATTCTTCCTTTAAATAATTCACCTGATTCAGATGATAACTCCGGTCCGCATCTTCATCCACCTCCTGAAGCAGCATGAAATCCGGGTTTAAGGTCTTTAAAGCCTGAAGGGTCCCCGCTGTATTTTTTTCTACAGCTTCCCGGTTCACAGCTTTTCCATACTTCCCCCGGGTTTTTGTGCCATCCTTCATCTCCCCCGTATCCATAAAAAAACTGTAGTCCTGTCCATAGGCTCCAAATCCAATATTATAAGTCACCGCAGTATATGTATCTCCGGTTTTCAAAAGAGTTTCCTGATTATTTTCAACAGTCAGCTCTGTATCATCCGGAATCCTGTAAAAATGCGCCTGCATATAGACAGCATACCCCACCACAGCAAGGATACATGCCAGAAAAACTCCGGCGCATAAACCGATTCCCATTTTTATCTTTTTTCCCATAAAACATCCCCCTTAATAGATCCCCTCTTCGGGTATCCCTATACCTTCTGCCGTAAGCTTATCATTATTTTAAAATGAAGCACATACCACGTCAACCGGATTACCGGATGTTTATAAAATACTTCCATATCTTTATTGACATCGCTCAGAATAATTGACATACCGTATACCTGTAAGGTATAATTGAAATTTAGTTAAAACGAAACAGATCTAAAATTTTGGAGGTAATCCCTTGGCTGATTTTAAGCAAGAAATTAATAAACGAAGAACCTTTGCCATTATTTCCCACCCCGATGCGGGAAAAACAACACTGACAGAAAAGTTTCTTCTTTACGGCGGCGCCATTAATCTGGCCGGCTCTGTAAAAGGAAAGAAAACTTCAAAACATGCCGTTTCCGACTGGATGGAAATCGAAAAACAGAGAGGTATTTCCGTTACTTCCTCCGTCCTTCAGTTTGAATATGACGGTTACTGTATCAATATTCTGGATACTCCGGGACATCAGGACTTCTCCGAAGATACCTACCGGACACTCATGGCTGCCGATTCCGCCGTTATGGTGATCGATGCCTCCAAAGGCGTCGAGGCCCAGACAAAAAAACTGTTCAAAGTATGTCTGCTCCGGGATATTCCTATTTTCACTTTTATTAATAAGATGGACCGGGATGCCAATGACCCCTTTGAACTGATGGATGAAATCGAATCGGTTCTCGGCATTAATACCTGTCCGATGAACTGGCCGATCGGTTCCGGTAAGGAATTCCGCGGCGTCTATGACCGGCGTGCAAAACATGTCACCACCTTTACCGCCTTTGCCAATGGCCAGAAGGCTGTGGAGACTGAAAATCTGGACATCGATTCACCGGAGCTTCTCGGAATGGTGGGGGATGAGCTTTTTCAGACATTGCAGGATGATATCGAGCTTCTGGACGGCGCCGGCACCGATTTTGATATTGAAAAGGTAAGCCACGGAAAACAGACCCCGGTATTTTTTGGTTCGGCCCTCACAAACTTCGGCATCGAAATTTTCCTGAATTATTTCCTGGAAATGACCAGTCATCCGCTCCCGAGAAAATCCGATATCGGCGAAATCAATCCTTTTGATAAAGATTTCTCGGCCTTTGTCTTTAAGATTCAGGCGAATATGAATAAAGCCCACAGAGACCGTATTGCTTTTATGCGCATCTGCTCCGGTAAATTCAATGCCGGTATGGATGTTTTCCACGTGCAGAGCAAAAAAAAGCTGAAACTTTCCCAGCCTCAGCAGTTGATGGCGCAGGAGCGTAAAATTCTCGATGAAGCCTATGCCGGCGATATTATCGGTGTTTTCGACCCGGGTATCTTTTCTATTGGAGATACCATCTCTATTCCGGGCAAAGTATTTGCCTATGAAGGCATCCCGACCTTCGCACCGGAACATTTCGCCAAAGTGCGTCAGGTGGATACGATGAAACGTAAACAGTTTATCAAGGGTGTCACCCAGATTGCCCAGGAAGGTGCGATTCAGATTTTCCAGGAATATAATACAGGTATGGAAGAAATCATCGTCGGCGTTGTCGGCGTCCTTCAGTTCGATGTCCTGAAATTCCGTCTGGAAAATGAATACGGTGTTGAAATCCGTATGGATGCCATGCCTCATGAATATATTCGCTGGGTTGCCAACGCCGGGGATATCGATGTCGCCCGCATCAATGGTACTTCCGATATGAAACGCATCAAGGATCTGAAAGGAAATCCTTTACTTCTCTTTATTCATGAATGGGCAGTAAATACAGTACTTGATAAAAATAAAGGACTTGAATTATCCGAATTTGGCCGTTGGTAGATTCCCGCTCCCGGCAGAGTCCTTATGGAGATGTTGAGATGATAAAAAAAGAAATTTTAATTGCCGTTGTTGATGGTCAGGGCGGCGGTATCGGCCGCCAGTATATTGAATCTTTAACAAAAACCCTTCCAAAGGACTTGCCTGTGATTATCCGGGCCCTCGGAACCAATTCGGCAGCGACTGCCAATATGATCCGGGCCGGAGCCACAGACGGAGCTACCGGGGAAAATGCCATTATCCACAATGCCAAAAAAGCCGACATTATTGCCGGCGTTGTTGCCATCGTGGTTCCGGACTCCATTCTCGGAGAACTGTCACCGGCGATGGCCAATGCCGTCGGACAGAGCGATGCACTTCGCATCCTTATTCCCTTTGACAGTTGTAACACCCGGATTGCCATGCTTTCCACAGGAACCCTTCAGCAGTTTATTGACAAAGCGGTTCAGATGACCATTCAGAGAATTATGGAATTGAGTTAAAAAATAAAGCGTATTCGTCATCTTTTCTACAGTAAAAACGCCGAATACGCTTTTTATTTTTATCCTTCTATAAATACTTTTATATCTGATGCCGCTTTTTCTGTAGCTTCATCCGGAATCATATGCGTAATTCCCGGGTAATAAATAATATCTACGTCACTGCCGGAATTCTCTTTCAGGAAATCGGCAGCTTCCTGAGGATACAGACCCAATTCAGGAATCATATATAATAATGGCACTTTAATATCTTTAATCACCGGACGATAATCCAGCATAAACATTGAATGCCATAAACAGGTAAGAACGTGTTCACTATTCACGCCTAACAATCCCGGAGCAACAATATCTTTCATTTCTTCAGGCAAAGCTGCAAATGCAGGTAAAACGATTCGCCAGAACCTCCACATAAAATCGCCTATATTCTGCCCCATCATTTCCATATCTGACCAGTAATCTGCCGCCACATATTTGCCCTGGACACAACCGCCTTTCCATGTATCATCACTGATTAGCTTCGGACTCATATCAATAACTACTGCTTTCTTAATCCGATCGCATCCAAACTGCTGTACATAACTGTAAATCGTAGCTCCACCCATAGAGTGACCGACCAAAATGACATCCTTTAAATCCAAATATTCAATCAGCTCTCTCAAATCTCTTCCTAACTGTGTAATCGTAAGCCCTGCAGTCGGTCTGGAAGATGCGCCATGGCCCCTCTGATCATAACTTATACACTGATAATTTTCTTTTAAGATTTCCACCATCGGTGCAAAGGTCTCTGTCGAGCATGACCAGCCATGAATGAAAATGATTGGCTGACCTTTTCCCTGAACTTCATAATACATTTTGGCATAATCCTGCATTGCTAAATAACCCATTATATACCTCCTATGCACAAAGATAACTTTCATGTAATTGACGTTTCCAGATGTCCCACGCGCGTTTTTTTCATCTATACTTTGTATTTTACATAGGATCCCTTTATTTTACAAATAAAGCTTTTTCATATATAATATAGCTAAAAGCTATGCTTTGGAGGTGTACTATGGAAATACGGGAACTAAGATACTTATACAAAATTTCTCAATGTGAATCTTTTCAGCAGGCTGCTGAAGATTTATTTATTACCCAGCCGTCCTTAACCAAAGCCGTTAAAAAAATGGAAAATGACCTTGGATTCCGGCTTTTTGAAAAAGTAGGGCGAAAAAACCAGCTTACTCCTGCCGGAAAACAGGTTCTAAAGCTGGCCCAGCCCGTACTGAAATCTTTTGACACCTTTGAAAATAATCTAAAAAATATCCATGATACGCAGCGAATTATCATCAACTTTGGGGTTATTCCTCTTTATCAAACACCTTTTACATCTAATTTCCTATATACCTTCCGGAAACAGTATCCCAATATACAAATCAATATTCATGAACTTCCGGAAGAAACCATTAAACAGCAGCTTATTGACGGCGACCTTGATGTCGGTATGACTGAAAACTTTTTGTCTTCGCCATATATCTTAACTTACTCCGGTTTCGAAGATGAAGTCGCTGTTGCTGTCGGTGAAAACAATGAATTTTATCATTCAAAATCTCTGACCTTTGCAGATTTAAAAAATTCTATCTTCAATATAGTAACCAGCGGTCACAATAATTACAATCAAATTATAAGTAACTGCCAAAAAGCCGGTTTTGAGCCTGAAATTGCTTATCAGAGTTCCCAAATTGGCCTTCTCCTGGAATATACAAATTTAAATGATGGCATATGCATCTTTAACCGATGTATGATCCATGATAATCTTATCGTGCGGCCACATTTAAAAAACATGCATATTATCCCCTTAAATCCTCCGCCACCATGTTACTGCTGGGTTTCCATGCATAAACAGGTAAAAATTTCTCCGGAGATTCAGATTTTTGCCCAGGCACTTACCCTTGGCTTAACTGAAGATACGAAAAAGCGTATTCAGTAACTCCCTATTTTAAATGACCCATCAGCGATTTTCCGATCGTTCCTTCCGGCATCTCCAGACCAAAATTATCCGCCACCGTTGCACCGATCACCGCAAACGTATCCTGTTCTTCCAAAGGACCGTTGCCCTCAAAAGCCGGTGCATACAGAAGCAGCGGCACCTTTTCCCGTGTATGGTCTGTTCCCTTATACGTTGGATCATTGCCGTGATCTGCCGTAATCATCAGTAAATCTTCACTGCCTATATGCTCAAGCAATTCCCCGAGCTTTTCATCAAAACGTTCCAGCTCTTCCCTGTAGCCCACCGGATTTCTCCGATGTCCCCAGAGAGCATCAAAATCTACCAGATTTACATAACACAAGCCATGGAAATCTTCCTTCGCCAGATCAATCGTCTGTTCCATACCATGGACCGAACTTGCTGACCGTTCTGCCCGGGTAATCCCTTCACCGTCAAAAATATCCCTGATTTTCCCGACACTGATGACGTCCAGCCCATTCTCTTTCAGCACATCCATGACAGTTTTTCCAAAGGGTTTGAGGGCATAGTCATGACGGTTGCTGGTCCGTTTAAATTCGCCCCGCTTCCGGCCCACATATGGCCTTGCAATGACACGGCCCACCTTCCATTCTTCCCGCATTGTCAGTTCTCTGGCAATTTCGCAGCACCGGTACAATTCCTTTAGATCAAAAGTCTCTTCATTTCCGCAAATCTGCAGCACCGAATCCGCCGATGTATAGACAATCATATGGCCGGTAGCTATTTCCTCCTCGCCCAGCGCGTCTAAAATCTCTGTCCCGCTGCAGCTTTTGTTTCCGATAATCTTATGCCCTGTACGTCTTTCCAGAGCTTCAATTAAATCCGGCGGAAATCCATGCTCTGAAAAGGTACGGAAAGGTGTTGTCACCTGAAGACCCATCATCTCCCAATGTCCTGTCATTGTATCCTTACCGGCGCTTGCCTCCCTCAGTCCGCAGTAATAGCCTTCCGGACTTTTTATCTGAGACACTTGTTTCAATTCTTTCAGATTAGCCAGACCAAGTCTCTGTAAATTGGGAATATGAAAAGATTCGGCCCTTTCTGAAATGTGGCCCAGCGTATCCGCCCCGGCATCACCAAAATCTGCCGCATCCGGCATCGGTCCGATTCCCAGCGAATCAATCACAATAATAAATATACGCCGAAATTTCTTCACTTCTCCGCCTCCTCTAAGGATTTTTGTGAAAAAGCCTGTGGAAACAACTCTGCCAGAGTATATACCCTGTAATCCTCGCAGCTTTTAGCCGCAATAATCTGAAAATCCTCCGGCATGCAAAACTCCATCATTACCTGACGGCATACACCGCAAGGGGTACAGTAATCCTGAATGACCCCATGCTTTCCTCCCACAACAGCAATTGCTTTAAATTCTCTGACCCCCTGACTGACTGCCTTAAAAAATGCCGTTCTTTCCGCACAATTTGACGGTGTATAGGCTGCATTTTCTACATTACATCCCGTAAAAATACGGCCATCTGCAGAAAGAAGGGCTGCCCCAACTTTAAAATCCGAGTATGGCGCATAAGAATATTTCAATTGCTCCATAGCTTTCTGAATCAATTCTTCCCACATAATCATTGATTATCCTTCCTCTTTTACCAGCTTCACAATACGGCTGGTCCCCAGACGGTCTGCACCGAGTCTGATAAATTTTTCTGCATCTTCGATCGATGAAATTCCCCCGGCCGCCTTAATTTTAACCCCCGGCCCTACATTCTCCGCAAAGAGAATCACATCGTCAAAGGTTGCCCCGCTTGTAAAAAAGCCCGTCGATGTTTTTATATAATCCGCCCCGGCATCGGTAACGATACGACAGAGATGGATTTTTTCTTCTTCCGTCAGAAGGCAGGTCTCAACGATAACTTTCAGAACATGGCTGCCGCACACCGCCTTGATATCTCTGATTTCCTGAAGAACCATGTCATAATGACCTTCCTTAACTCTGCCGATCGGAATGACCATATCAATTTCATCGGCGCCGTCATTCAGGGCCGCTGCCGTCTCAAAGGCTTTCACCCCACTGGTCCCATAGCCATTCGGAAAGCCGATGACTGTACAGATTTTCAGGCGCTCCCCTACATATTCCCTAGCCTCCCGCACAAAACATGGTGGTATACACACGGATGCTGTGCCATAGGTTATCCCCTCGTCACACAACGCCTTCACTTCATCCCATGTTGCCGTCGGAGATAAAAGCGTATGATCCACTCTGGATAAAATCTCTTCCTTCGTTAATTTCCGTTCTTCATTCATTATCGAACCGCCCCTTTTCTACGATTTGTTTATCTTGCCAAGAAATGCCTTCATCCGTTGATTCTCTGAATTAAAGACTTTTTCCGGATCCCCCTCCAGAGCAATAACCCCCTTATCCATAAAAATAACATAATCGGATACGTTTCTGGCAAAGTTCATCTCATGGGTAACAATCACCATGGTCATCTTTTCCTCCGCCAGATTTTTAATAATTTTCAGAATCTCTCCCGTCAATTCCGGGTCCAGAGCCGATGTCGGCTCATCAAAAAAAAGAATCTTCGGCTTCATCGCCAAAGCCCTGGCAATGGATACCCGCTGCTGCTGCCCCCCGGAAAGCTGATAGGGATAGGCATTCGCCTTATCCTCCAGACCCATTTTGCGAAGCAGTCCTCTGGCCTCCTCAAATACCTCATCCCGGTTCCGGCGCTGCACCTTCAGGGGTGCATCTGTAATATTCTTTATCACAGAATAATGAGGAAACAGATTGAAATTCTGAAACACCAGACCGTAATACCCGTGAATCCGCTTTAAATCTGCTGTTTTTGCATAAGACGCCCGGCCATTTTCGCTTTTCGCAGCCGCCTCTCCAAGATATATTATATCACCATCGTCAATCTTCTCCAACATGGTTGCACATCGAAGAAGGGTCGATTTTCCTGAACCCGATGGTCCGATAATACTCAAAACCTGACCTTCACTCACTGTCAGGGAAATATCTTTTAAAACCTCCAGGCCGTCAAAACCCTTTTTTATATGTTTCATCTCCAGTAAATTCATCCATCCGTCCCCCTAACGATAATAGCTCAGCTTCTTTTCCAGATATTCAAAGAACAATGCCACCAGCAGATTAAAAATATAATAAAAAATTCCGGCAGCCACAAAAGGCATCGCAGATGACTGGGATGCCACAAGCTGTTTGGTCAGCGTAAATGTTTCGGCAACAGCCACTGTAAATGCCAGAGATGTATCCTTAACCAGCGTAATCGTTTCATTCGCCACCGGCGGAATAATCCGTTTAACCACCTGAGGCATCACAATATAACGAAAGGTCTGGGCTCTGCTGTAGCCAAGCAGTTTCGCAGCTTCATACTGACCATCCGGAATGGCCCCAATGCCGGAACGGTAAATTTCCGCAAAATAGGCCGCATAATTCAGAGCGAAGCCAATCAAAACGGCCTGAAGCCGATAGGCCTGGGTAATCTGCATTCCAAAAATAAAATAAGGCCCAAAATAGACAACCAGAAGCTGCAGCATCAATGGCGTTCCCCGCATCACCGATATGTATATTTTAGCCAGGATTGACAAAATTTTAATTTTAGACATACGGACCAGAGCCAGACCGAGTCCCAGAATCAAAGATGTTACCAGTGTTACAAAAAATATTTCTATAGTAATTCCCATACCGCTGGATAACTGTTTAATAATCTCAATCATTGTCATATATATTTTCCCCCTTTCGATACAGCATAAAAAGGGAGCGATTTTATTCGCCCCCTCTGATATTATTTTCCGATACAGATATTTTCCACGTTAATAGATGGATATTTTGCAGCAATCTCATCGATCGTGCCGTCTGCCTCCATTTCAAGCAGCGTTTTCCATACCTGATCCCTTAATTCTGTATTTCCCAGCTTAAAGCCGATGCCGTATTGTTCTTTGGAAATAATGTCATCTAAAATCGCAATATTATCGTTTTTCACCTGCTTATCTTTGGCAACGCCTTCATCCATCGCAACCGCATCCGCCGAACCGGCTTCCAGTTCCATCAGCGCCGATTCATAATCCGGAACCTCTGTAAGACTGGCAAAGGAATCTGCCAGCGCTTTGATCTCTGCGTTTTCTTCATCCTTTAATGCTGCCAGCGCCGAAGAATCTGCCTGAACCAGAACATTCTTTCCGGCCAAATCTGCCGCCGCCGTAATATCTCCGTCTTTCTTTACCGCAAATACCTGGGTATTATCAATATACGGCTCTGTCCATGTATAGGCGTCTTCACGTCCATTAATGGTAAATCCATTCCAGATACAGTCAATCGCACCCGAGTTTAATTCCATATCCTTTGCATCCCAGTCAATCGGTGTCTTTATAAGTTCCCAGCCGTTACGATCGCATACTTCCTGAGCCAGATCCAGGTCGAAGCCCACATATTCTCCGTTTTCCTGGTAACCATACGGCGGAAAGCTTGCATCGAAGCCTACCGTAAATGTCGTCCGCTCACCCGAAGCTTCAGCGGTTTCTTCCACCGCTATCGTTCCCGCTTTTGTTTCTTCTTTTTTATTTCCACAGCCTGTCACCAGACAGCTTAAAGCCAGCACGCCTGCCAGCATCCATGCAATTCTCTTTTTCATAATTTTCCCTCCCATTATCTTTGTATCACTTTATCATGATAGCATGCAAACGTATTTCTGTCAATAAAAAAGGAGGCCGTCTTACCGACAGCATCCTTTTATCGATAGATTATTTTTACAGACGAATCGTTACAAAAATATCGTAAATCGCCTTAATCGCTGATTCGAAATCCTTATCCTGAACACCGATAATAATATTCAGCTCACTGGACCCCTGGTCAATCATCTTTACATTGACATTGGCATGAGCCAATGCAGAAAAAATACGTCCCGCAGTTCCTCTTGTTGCCTTCATTCCCCGTCCGACCACGGCAACCAATGACAAGTCTCCTTCCATTTCAATAGCATCCGGTCTCACAGAGCGGTGAAGATTTGCAAGAACTGCCTGCTCCTTCTCCTGAAATTCATCCTGATGTACAAAAACTGTCAACGTATCAATGCCAGACGGCATATGTTCAAAGGAAACGCCTTCCTTTTCAAAGGCTTCCAGAACTTTTCTGCCAAAACCAACCTGAGAGTTCATCATATCCTTCTCAATCGTAATGGAAACAAAGCCTTTTTTACCCGCAATACCGGTAATCGTATATTCTGGTTTTACACACGTGCTTTCTACGATAAATGTACCTTTATCTTCCGGTTTATTGGTGTTGCGAATGTTAATCGGAATCCCTTCCGTACGGACAGGGAAAATCGCATCCTCATGGAGCACTGTGGCGCCCATATAAGAAAGCTCCCGTAACTCCTTATAGGTTACCGTATCGATCGGTTTCGGATTCTCAATAATTCGAGGATCGGCTACGAGAACGCCGGAAACATCCGTCCAGTTCTCATACATGTCCGCCATAACCGCTTTAGACACGATAGAGCCTGTAATATCTGAACCGCCTCTGGAGAAGGTTTTTACTTTCCCGTCAGCACCCCATCCGTAAAAGCCCGGAATGACTGCATTTTCTGTCTTCGCCAGCTTTTTGCCAAGGGACGCATAGGTCTTATCATTATCCAGACTGCCGTCCTTCTTAAAGAAAATATATTTCGCCGGGTCCACGAACTCGTAATCCAGATATTTCGCCATAATTACGCCATTCAGATATTCCCCTCTGGAGGCTGCGTAATCTTGCCCCTCTTTATTTCTAAAGGCCGTCTCAATCGTCTTAAATTCATCATCAAGAGATAACTCCAGTCCCAATCCCCGGATAATCTCATTATACCGTTCTCTGATCTTTTCCAGAAGCGGTTTAAAGTCTTCACCGGAAACTGCCGCTTCATAGCACGCATACAGCATATCCGTCACTTTAGTATCCTTTGGAAAACGTTTGCCCGGAGCAGATGGGATCACATATCTTCTGTCCGGATCTCCTTTAATAATACTTCCTACCTTATTAAACTGTTCAGCGCTGGCCAGAGAACTGCCGCCAAACTTCACAACCTTCTTCATCAAAACTGCCTCCAAAATAATTTCTCTTGTTTTTAAAATTATATAACAGAATCCCCATTTGTCAACGTTTTCTTACAAACCTCCATGCCTTCCGGCACAATGACTGACCCATATTTTAAAATTATAGTAGCCTGTCATCCCGGAATAAGTTATACTATCCATAGGAAAATATGGAGAAGGAGCCTTCAGCTATGAAAAAACACTTACTTTTTATTGTCAATCCCAAGTCGGGAAAAGTAAAAATCAAAGACAGTCTTCTGGAAGTCTGCCATATATTCTGTCAGGCCGGCTATACGTTAACCCTAAATATTACCCAGTATATCAACGAAGCGATTGATGAAGCCCTGAACGGGGATATCACTTATGATTTAATTATCTGCTGCGGCGGCGACGGAACCTTTAACAGTATGGTGTCCTCGCTGATTCCCCGGGAAAAGCATCCGGCCATCAGCTACATCCCTGCCGGAAGCACCAACGACTTTGCCCGCAGCATCGGCCTTAGCGGTACTTCCGTGGATATTGCCAGAGAAATCATGACCGGCTCACCGAAATCCCTGGATATCGGATCCTTTAACGACCTTTACTTTTCATATATCGCTTCCTTCGGAGCCTTCACAGAGGCCTCATACAACACCCCTCAGTCTCTGAAGAACAAACTCGGACATCTGGCCTATCTTCTCGAAGGGGTCAAAGACCTTTCCACCATTGAGCCCTGCCGTATGAAAATCATATATAACCATACGGTCCTTGAAAATAGCTATATATGGGGTGCCGTATGCAACTCCACTTCGATCGGCGGAATGATCCGTCTGAATAAAAATCTGGTAAATTATAATGACGGCCTGTTCGAAGTCATTCTTATCAAAGCGCCGAAAACTTTCTTTGATCTGACAAAAATAGTTGTATCCATTAATACTCAGGATTATGACCCGGATGTCATTGATTTTTTTCAGGCCGGAGAACTGACCTTTTATCCGGAAACAGAAATTCCATGGACACTGGACGGGGAATACGCCCCGGGAAATAAAGAAATCCATATTAAAAATATTCATAACGCCCTGCAGATTATCGTCTGAAACCCTTCACCATTTTTCGGTCGATTCATAAATTAATAGTAAAATAATGATTTCTCCGAAAGGAGTCTTTATGAATTACCGACAAAATATGGCAAACTGCTGCCATCCGGCCGCCCGACAGATGCCGGCCCGGCAGCCTGCCTGCGAAAATATCTGTGCCTTTCCGGTAACCATGGCCTATGTCCCGATGCAGACCTTCCAAACAACCTATGACTTAAACCGGGCATTGAACGTTGGCACCATTTTCCCGGAACTTCATAAGCCATTCTGTGGAAAGAGGTGTATGCGATGATGAATTTATGTCAATTATCTCAGGCCCAGCTTCTTGACTATATCAATAAAGTCAGCTTTGCCGTCAATGATATAACCCTGTTCCTCGACGCCCATCCCGAAAACGAGGAAGCACTCGCTTATTTTCGGGAACACAGCGGACTTCGAAATGCCGCTTTGCAGGAATATGCCCGCCGCTTCGGCCCATTGACGATTGACACCGCTAACGATGCTTCCAGCAATTCCTGGGAGTGGATTTATCAGAAATGGCCATGGGAAGGGGGAAGCTGTTCATGTGGAACTATGAGAAACGCCTGCAATACCCGATAAATATTACACGTCCAAACGCTCAGATCGCTCAGGTCATCATGAGTCAGTATGGAGGACCTGATGGTGAAATGGGCGCTTCGATGCGCTATCTGTCCCAGCGTTTTGCCATGCCAAACCGTCAGGCTATGGGAATGCTGACGGATATCGGTACAGAAGAACTTGCCCATCTGGAAATGGTCGCCACCATTGTCACCCAGCTCACACGGGATCTGACAATGGAAGAAATCAAACAATACGGTTTTGACAAATATTATATTGATCACACCATTGGCATCTGGCCTCAGGCCGCCGGCGGCATACCTTTCAACGCCTGTGAATTCCAGTCCAAAGGGGATCCGATTACCGATTTATTTGAAGATATGGCTGCAGAACAGAAAGCCCGGACGACCTATGATAACATTCTGCGTCTTGTCAAAGACCCGGAAGTAGCGGATCCGATCCGTTTCCTGCGTGCCAGAGAGATTGTCCACTTCCAGCGCTTCGGTGAAACACTCCGTCACCTCCAGGAAGAACTGGATTCGAAAAACTTCTATGCCTTTAACCCATCCTTCGATGCCCCGACAACCTGCAGTCCTTGCGACAATAAATAAAAATCTTTTAAAACAAAAAGGACGGGGTTTGCCACCCTTATCCGGCGGCAAACCCTATCCTCATTTTATCCCAATGCTTCCATTCAATTATTCATAAAATTTAATTAAGGCCTGTGTTCCCAGGTCACCCCATTCGCCTTCCAGTGTTCTGTAATTTTCCAGAACCTGCTTTAAAACTTTCAAATCAAGATTCCGGGCTTCTGCTTCCTGGACTGCCAGATTCATATCTTTAATAAAATGTTTCATAAAAAATCCCGGCGCATAGTCCCCATTCATAATCTTGGCTCCGAAGGCATCCAGCTGTTTGCTTCCTGCAGCGCCCGTTGCTACAGAATCCAGAAGGGTCTGAATATCCAGTCCCTGAGCCTTCGCATAGCTGATGGCTTCGCAGACACCGGACAGGGTTCCTGCGATCATAATCTGATTGGCCATCTTTGTATGCTGGCCGCAGCCCGGACCGCCTTCGTAATTAATATTCGTACCCATAGCCTTAAATAGATCATAGCAGGCTTCATAGTCCTCTTTATCGCCGCCGGCTAAAATGGACAACGTTCCGTTTTTCGCGCCGGTATCCCCGCCGGTAACCGGTGCATCCAGAGCATGAATCCCCTTTTCTGCTGCTGCCTCATAAATCTGTTTTGCCAGTTTCGGGCTGGATGTGGTCATATCGATCACATAGGTCCCCGGTTTTGCATGGGACAGAATTCCATTTTCTCCAAAATAAACTTCCTCCACATCCTTCGGATATCCAACAATACTGATCATCGCCTCCACAGCGGCAGCACATTCTCCAACCGAATTGTGGAA
>DBGCEW010000110.1:0-3722 GCA_048357495.1 Frisingicoccus sp. | reverse complement strand
ATACAATGCTATTGAAAAAAAGATAAAAGAATCCGGCTATCCGAGAGAAATTTCAGGACAGGTGGTTTATGAAGATATATGCGAGCAGATTGATGGAAAAGACAACGGAACCTATTTGTTGATTTCTAAATTTGAAGAGGATGTTATTTTTGAATACAATATTAGGATTATGGATGATGAATTTAATTTGGGCCTGTTAACCATGCGTACGCCGGAGGGAGAGTTTTCGGCAGATTTTGATGAGGAATAGATCAGAAAGATATTAAATTTACGGAGAGGAAATCACAGATGCGGAAAAGGAATTTGACATGATCAGAAAAGCAAACATTAAAGATATAGCTTCAGTAGTTAAAATATATGATGCTATATTAGATAACGAAGAAGCAGGAAACGTCAAAATCGGCTGGGTGCGGGGCGTGTATCCGACGATTCGGACCGCAGAAGATGCCCTGGCAAAAGGGTCATTATTTGTCTGTGAGGATAGAGGAGCCATTGTCGGAGCGGCAAAAATCGATCAGGAACAGGTTCCGGAATATGCGGACTGCAATTGGGCATATAGGGTTTCGGGAGATAAAGTGATGGTTCTTCATACGTTAGTTGTGGATCCGGCTTATCCACGCCGTGGGTATGGCCGTGAATTTGTTCGTTTCTATGAGCGATATGCCATTGAGAACGGGTGTCCTTATTTGAGAATGGACACAAATCAAATGAATCGTGTTGCCCGGAAAATGTACACCCAAATGGGGTATAGAGAAGTTGGCGTGGTATCCTGTGTGTTTAATGGGATTCCCGATGTAAAGCTGATTTGTTTTGAGAAAAAACAAGGTCCGGTTTAGAAAAAATTTAAATCGCGGAGGTTGACTTTATGCGAAATGTCGTTTTGTTCATTGCAATGAGCCTTGACGGATTTATTGCGGATAGCCATGGCAATGTGGACTGGATGCAGGGGCAGAGTGATGATGTGGAAACCATGGATACCTATTCGGTCTTTATTAAAGATATAGATACAGTGGTTATGGGATGGAAAACCTATCATCAGATTGTCACGGAATTATCTCCTGAGGTATGGGTATATGACGGGATGACCAGTTATGTGATTACCCATAAGGCATGTGTCTCCACGGAGGAAATCAAATTTACCAGTGAAAATCCGGCGGATTTAATAAGAAAATTAAAACAGGAAAAAGGAAAGGATATATGGATTTGTGGCGGCGCTGATATTGTACAGCAGGTTTTAAAGAAAAATTTAATTGATAAATTTTATATATCTGTTATTCCGACACTTTTAGGAAAAGGCATTTCCCTGTTTGGGACAATGGAACGGGAAATCCGGTTGGAATTGATTCAGACACAGAATTATAATGGGATAACGGATTTGGTATATAAACGAAGATAAAAAATTTGAATCTTCGGATTGTGCGGGAAGTGATAAAGACGGCCACCGAAAACCATCATGAAAGGAAATGTTAAGGGATATGCGGATAAGACAGGAAAGACCGGAAGATTACGAGGTCGTTTGGGAGGTTGTAAAAAAAGCCTTTGAAAGTGGGGAACACAGCGATGGCAATGAGCAGGATTTAGTGACGGCTTTGCGAAGGACTCAGGAGTTTATTCCGGAACTGTCTCTGGTTGCGGAAATAGAGGGGAAAATTGCCGGTTATATTTTATTTACGAAACTGGGCATTAACGGGCATACAGAACTGGCCCTAGCTCCGCTGGCAGTTTTGCCGGAGTATCAGAAACAGGGAATTGGTAAGGCGTTGATTGAAGAAGGTCATCGAAGGGCTGCAGCCTTAGGATACCATTATTCGGTTGTTCTCGGAAGCGAGACCTATTATCCACAGACAGGCTATTTTTCTGCAAAGAGATTTGGCATTGAAGCGCCTTTTGAAGTGTCGGATGAAAATTTTATGGCGATAAAGCTGGACGGGGATTCAGAACCGGTAAGGGGTGTCGTCAAATATTCAGAGGCTTTTGGAATTTGATGCGCCAAAGCTTAAAACAGAATAAAAATAAAAATACCAGAGTGAAAAACTCTGGCATTTTTATTAAGAGGGGGGATAAAGCTATAAATTCAATCGAAATCAAGTTTATTTGCTTTGTATGGTCTTATTATATGCATAAAATGTGTTCAGAATGTGATTAAAAAATATTCTTTTTATAAAATTTGTTAACAGAAAATAATGGTTCCAAGAGTTGCGGGTAAAATCAATCTATAGTAAAATACTATGCAGATAGGAATTATAAGAAATATGTGAGGGAGCGGTTATTTATGAAGATTTCAACAAAAGGGCGTTATGCTTTGCGGACAATGCTTGATTTAGCCATGCATGACCGCGGGGCTTTAATTCCCCTTAAAGATATTTCAGCGAGACAGGGGATTACAATCAAGTATCTGGAACAGGTGGTGACGCTTTTGAGCAGAGCCGGATATGTGCGGAGTGTGCGTGGGGCCGGCGGTGGCTATCGTCTGTCGAAGGACCCTTCGGAATATACGGCGGGGGATATTTTAAGAGTTGCGGAGGGAAGCCTTGCTCCCGTTGCCTGTCTGGAGGATTCTGAAAATCAGTGTCCAAGGGCGGCGGAATGTCTGACACTGGGATTTTGGGAAGGACTGGCCGGCGTTATTAATCAGTATGTTGACAGTGTCACTTTGGAAGATCTGGTTCATCAGGCGGGAGACAATCCGAATTTTTCGATATAAAAAGATAGGTTACAAAGAGGAGGTATTCTGTTGAAGGGTCACGAATGGCATAAAAAGAAAGTGATTTTATTTGATTTAGACGGAACATTGACCGATCCGGGGATTGGTATTACGAATTCAGTGATGTATGCCCTGGAAACCTTTGGAATCCATGTGGAGGACCGCCGTCAGCTTTATAAGTTTATCGGTCCGCCTCTGAGCCAGTCCTTTGAGCGATTTTATGGTTTTTCTCCGGAGACGGCGAAGGCAGCCGTGGAAGCCTACAGAGTTTACTTTGGCGACAGGGGGATTTTTGAAAATACGGTTTTTGAAGGCATCAGAGAGCTGCTGGAAAAGCTTAAAAATCAGGAGAAAGTAATCGTATTGGCGACATCCAAGCCGGAGGTTTATGCGATGCGTATTCTGGAGCATTTTAATCTGGCATCATATTTTGATCTGGTGTGCGGAAGCCTTCTTAACGGAGAACGGACGGATAAGGGAGAAGTTATCGGCTGGGCAATGAAGCAGCTCAGGACGGAGAAGGGGATCAAAAATCCGGAAGTGTCCGCAGTGATGATTGGGGACAGAGAACATGATATGCTCGGAGCGGCGAAAAACGGACTTCCGGCCCTGGGCGTTCTGTTTGGCTATGGCAGCAGGGAAGAATTGACAGCGGCCGGTGCTGACGGACTGATGCCGACGGTTTCAGCGGTGTACGAGGCGTTGACGGGAGAAGTTAAAGGAGGTGTATTATGAAACGGAAAGGAAGATACGCATGGTTTTTAGCCTGTATGGGGATTTGTCTTGGATTTATGGGGACCGGGATGACGGCGGAAGGCATCCGTTTTCCGGCGGTTTATGAATCGGAAAACCGGTCTGAGGATTCTCAGAAGGATACATCCATGCGTCAAAATGTATCTGTGACGGATTGGAAGCGCCGCATTTATCAGGCGGTATATTCGGCGGAGGCTTTTGAAGGGGAAGCTTATGCCGTCCGGGCCTATGCCGGGGAGCATTTTCATTTTACAGACAGTCAGGG
>DBGCEW010000109.1:0-2791 GCA_048357495.1 Frisingicoccus sp. | reverse complement strand
GAAAAGGAATTAAAGATCCAGCAGCATCACCGGAGCTGGATGATGCGAAGGACCGTCGGTGTTTTGATCTGTGTGGCAGGTATATTTATTCTGACAGTGACACTGATGTTCGGGGTTGGCAGGGTAGTGCCGAAAAAACACCTGGTGATATCCGGAAAAAGTAGAATAATGAATGTCATGGACATCCGGAGACCTCCGGAAGCTGTACGGGATTTCCTTTATATAAAATCAGGAAACAAAATACGTTTGGTGGCACCCGAGGGAATGTCGGGAATGGAAATATTTGATATAAAAAGAACCAGTACAGACTGGGGAAAGTTGGTAGTAAAGTATGAGTAAAAAAATTGTATTGATCGATGGACACAGCATTTTAAACCGGGCCTTTTACGGGGTTCCGGTATTAACGAATTCTGCCGGACTGCATACGAACGGAATTTATGGATTTTTAAATATCATGTTTAAAGTTATGGATGAAGAAAAGGCGGAGCATCTGATGGTGGCCTTTGATTTAAGCGGACCGACTTTCCGGCATAAAATGTATGATGCCTATAAAGGCACACGGAAACCGATGCCTCAGGAGCTTCATGAACAGGTACCTGTTTTGAAGGAAGTACTTCATGCCATGGGAATCCAGACCGTGTCTAAGGAAGGCTATGAAGCCGATGATATTCTCGGAACCTTAAGCTGCCTTTGTGAAAAGGATGGATATGATGTGACTGTGCTGTCCGGGGACAGGGATCTGCTTCAGCTTGCAACGGAAAAGGTGAAAATAAGTATTCCAAAAACAAAGGCCGGCGGAACCCAGGTGGAAGAATACTATGCGAAGGATGTTATGGAGACTTATAAAGTAACGCCGGTGCAGTTTATTGATTTGAAAGCGCTGATGGGAGACAGCTCGGATAATATTCCCGGAGTTCCGGGCATCGGAGCAAAGACTGCGGAAAAAATCATTACGACCTATGGAAGCATTGAAAATGCTTATGCCCATGCGGACGAAATCAGGCCGGCCCGTGCTTCCAATAATTTAAAAGAACACTATGATATGGCGGAAATGAGCAAAGTACTCGCAACCATTGATACGAAGGTTCCGTTAGAAGGCATTTCTGCCGATGCGGCTACCCTTGAAAATATTTATTCCGAAGCAGCTTACCAGATGATGAAAACTCTGGAATTTAAAAATATTTTAAATCGTTTTGGCAGGGATGCGGTAGCAGTACCGGTACTTTCCGCTGCAGAAGAAATTGTTTCTGAAAGTCTGCAGCGGCAGAAGGTATTTGAGGCTATGGGGAAAAAACAGATCGCTATTTTTCCAGTCTGTGAAGATCCGGTTTTTGGGCTGATTCTTGCTTATGATGAAAAAAGCTTTTGGATGCCGGTTTCTTCCGGGGAAAAACTGGCAGATATGGCGGGATGGTTTGATGGCCACCCTGAAATGGCGACTTTGGAACTGAAAAGGGGACTTCATGTATTTCCGCTGATTCAGTCCGGAAATATTTTCGATATCAGTCTGATGGCTTATTTATTAAATCCTTTAAAAGATTCCTACGGGTATGACGATATTGCCAGAGATTACATCGGCATGACGCTGCCTTCGAGGATGGATTTATTCGGAAAGAAAAAGCTGGGAGAAATCCTGGCGGAAGAGAAGGCTAAGGTGATGACATGGTTTGGATATCTGGGATCACTGCCTTTGAAGGCGGCGCCAATTCTCCGGAAAGCCCTTGAAAAGGAGTCTATGTGGGAACTTTACAGCACTATCGAACTCCCCCTCAGCTTTTCTCTTTACCGTATGGAAATGGCAGGTATTCAGGTGAAGCGGGAAGCGTTAAAAGATTACGGGGATCATTTGATTGGCCGGATTCAGGAACTGGAACAGGAGATTTATGCTCTGGCCGGAGAGGAATTTAATATTTTATCACCGAAACAGCTCGGGATCATTCTTTTTGAAAAGCTGCATCTGCCTTTTGGTAAAAAAACAAAGACCGGCTATTCTACTTCGGCCTCCGTACTGGAAAAGCTTCAGGAAGAAGAACCGATTGCCCGGCTTGTTCTGGAGTACCGCCAGTTAACAAAATTAAAATCGACTTATGCGGATGGACTGGCAAATTATATTTCCGAAGACGGAAGAATTCACGGTAAATTTAATCAGACAATTACGGCAACCGGACGGATAAGCAGTACAGAACCAAATCTCCAGAACATTCCTGTGCGTATGGAACTTGGGCGGCAGATACGAAAAGTGTTTGTGCCTAAGGAAGGATGTATCTTTGTGGATGCGGATTATTCCCAGATTGAACTCCGGGTTTTGGCCCATATGTCCGAGGATGAGAATCTTATTGACGCTTACAGACAGGCGGAGGATATACACCGGATCACGGCATCACAGGTTTTCCATACGCCATTGGAGGAAGTGACCAGTCAGCAGCGAAGCAATGCGAAGGCCGTGAATTTTGGTATTATTTATGGTATCAGCTCTTTTGGACTCAGCCAGGGACTGAGTATTACACGCAAGGAAGCGGAAGGATATATCCATAAATATTTTACGGCATATCCGAAAATTAAAGACTTTCTTGATGGCCTGGTTGCCGAAGGCAGGGAAAACAATTGTGTCTATACCCTTTTCCATAGAAAACGTCCGATACCGGAATTATCCTCCGGAAATTTTATGCAGCGTTCCTTTGGGGAACGGGTGGCCATGAATTCGCCGATTCAGGGAACTGCTGCAGATATCATTAAAATTGCCATGATCCGTGTAGAGGCCCGGCTACGAGAGGAAGGCTTAAAATCCCGT
>DBGCEW010000108.1:0-9642 GCA_048357495.1 Frisingicoccus sp. | reverse complement strand
GTATCCGAAACGGAGAAATCAATAATTGTTTTATCGAGGTTTCTTCCTGTACCGGAGGCTGTATTAACGGACCGCTGACAGGCAGTCGTCAGAGTGACCGGTTTAAGGCACGGATCTATACCAATCAGAAAATTATTCGTGAATTTCCAAAGGATATGGATAAGATGAAGGAAAGTATCCTTCTGAAAAAACAGTTCCGGGAATCTTCAAAGTCGGTGGCTATGCCGACAGAAGAAGAGATTCAGGAAGCGCTGCGAAAGTATGGGATGGATTCGCCGGAAAGGCAGTTAAACTGCGGTGCCTGCGGGTTTAAAACATGCAGGGATAAGGCCATTGCTGTCTGCCAGAACAAAGAACAGTTAAATTTATGTATTCCGTATAAATATCAGCAGGCCAGGTCAATGGCTGAAGTGATTTTATCGGTGACGCCAAACCTAATCATTACTGTAGATGAACAGCTTCGTATCCGCCAGTTTAATAATGCGGCGGAAGTTATGTTCAATATTTCGGCGGAAAATGCCTACGGCATGCCTCTTGAAAAATTGATGGACCCGGAAAACTTTGCTGCAGTTTTTAGGGATAAGCGCAGTATTATGAATAAAAAAGTAGCTTATGAAAAATATAATCTGGTGACCATGCAGAATATTATTTATATCCGGGAGCAGAATTATGCCCTGGGAATTTTGAGAAATATTACTTCCGAAGAGAAATTACATAAACAGCATGACCGGATGCGTATGGAAGCAATGGAAATTGCCCAGAGGGTGATCGATAAGCAAATGATGGTTGCCCAGGAAATTGCGGGACTTCTGGGAGAAACGACAGCGGAGACCAAAGTAACACTGACAAAGATGCGGGACAGTATCTTTTATGATGGAGACGATGCTTTATGAATATGAGTCTTGATATCGCATGGAAGAGCCTGAATAAGAAAAAGGAAGAGCTGTGCGGAGATACCGTAGAGATTATTAAGACAGAAGATTCGGACATTTTGCTGTTATCCGATGGCATGGGCAGCGGTGTCAAAGCCAATATCCTTGCCACGCTGACAACAAAAATTATGGGAACCATGTTAAAAAACGGCGCCAGTATTGAGGAATGTGTGACAACGATTGCCAAAACCCTTCCGGTATGTAAGAAACGCCAGGTTGCCTATTCAACGTTCAGTATTTTGCAGATTTATAAAAATGGCGAGGCATCCCTGATTGAATATGATAATCCCGGCGGTATACTGATCCGCGACGGGCGTCATAAGGATGTGCCCTTTACTGTCCGGGAGATTGAAGGGAAAATAATCCGGGAATATCATTTTAATGTCTGTTTTGGTGATTATTATATTCTTATGAGTGATGGTGTTGTACATGCCGGTGTCGGAAAGACATGTCGTTTTGGATGGCCTCGTTCCGAGGTGGTCCGCTATGCGGAGCGTTATTGCTCCTATGGTATTTCAAGTTCCAGGCTTATGTCCATACTCAGCAATCGCTGTAATATGCTATATGACGGCGAGCCCGGGGATGATACAACAGTCATTACAATTAAGGTGACTGAGCAGAAAACCGTGAATCTCTTTACCGGTCCTCCGGTAAAGAAGTCGGATGACAGAAGGGCGATGGAGGAATTTTTCGAAACATCCGGATTTAAAATCGTCTGCGGCGGAACATCGGCGAACATTGCTTCACGGTATTTGAAGAAGCCGATAAAAACCTCCTTAGTGTATTACGATCCGGATATCCCGCCGACAGCGGAGATTGAGGGAATCAATCTGGTCACTGAGGGTGTGCTGACACTGAACCGTACAGTTCAGATACTGAACGACTATAATGGGGGGACGGTGGATGAATGTTTCTTTCGACGGCTTTACGGCGGCGACGGGGCAGCCCAGATTGGAAAAATCCTTATTGAGGACTGTACTCATCTGAACCTGTTTGTCGGAAGAGCGATTAATGAAACCTATCAGGCAGCCAATCTGCCCTTTGATTTGAGTATTCGCCAGCGTTTAACGGAACAGCTGGTAAATGAATGTAAAAAAATGGGAAAGACGGTTGTTGTGAAATATTATTGATAATCTTATCCGAAGGAGTAGAAGATGAAAACAAGATTTGTAACGGATATTAATAAAATTAAATACGAAGTAAATATGGAAGTCGCCCGTATGGCTTTTAATGGGGAACTGGATGAACACCGGGAAGAAATTGCTTATAATATTATTCCGGGGAATACGCCCCAGTACCGTTGCTGCGTTTACAAAGAACGGGAGATTATCCGTCAGAGAGTCCGTTTGGCAGAAGGTCATACGCCGCTGCCCGGCGGGAATATTAAAAATATTGTTCAGGTGCTTCCGGCGGCCTGCGAGGGGTGTCCGATTAACCGGTTCAGTGTGACCAACAACTGCCAGATGTGTATGGCAAAAAAATGTATGTCGGCCTGCAATTTTGGGGCGATTACTTTTGAAGGGGGACGGGCCCACATTGATCCGAAAAAATGTAAGGAATGCGGAAAATGTGTGGAGGCCTGCCCGTATAATGCCATTGCGGATCTGATGCGTCCGTGTAAACGGGCCTGCCCGGTAGATGCGATTTCTATGGATGAAGAGATGATCGTCCAGATTGATGATACAAAATGTATCAGCTGCGGACAGTGTGTTGTGGGTTGTCCTTTCGGTGCAATTTCAGACCGTTCTTTCATGGTGGATGTTATCCGTCTGATGAACAGCGGCGTTAAAGTTTATGCCATGGTTGCGCCGGCCATTGAAGGACAGTTTGGTGCGGACGTTTCGGTTGGTATGATTCGTGAAGCCATTAAAGCCCTTGGATTTGCCGATATGTTTGAAGTATCCCTCGGAGCGGACTTCGTTTCAAAGAATGAGGCTCTGGAGCTGGAGGAAAAAGTGAAAGCCGGAGAAAAAATGACGACATCCTGTTGCCCGGCCTTTGTAAATATTATTAAAAAGCATTTCCCTGAGCTGTCAGATAAGATGTCAACGACGGTATCACCGATGCAGGCGACGGCCCGGCTGATTAAAGCCATGTATCCGGATGCCCTCTGTGTTTTCGTCGGACCATGTATTGCCAAAAAGGGTGAGGTTATAGATTCTATCACTATGGGCGGCGCAGACTATGCCCTGACATACGAGGAGCTTTATGCAATGATGGAAGCAAAACAGGTGGATCCGTCCAACTTCAGCGGAGAACTTCAGCAGGGAAGTAAATTCGGAAAGAATTACTCCGTATCCGGCGGTGTCACAGCGGCAGTTCTTGAAACCTATAAAGAAAGAAATGCGGATGTTCCTGTAAAGGTGTATAAAGCCAATGGTGCGATCGATTGTAAAAAAGCCCTGACCCTTCTTAAAGTTGGCCGTCTTACGGAAGATTTTATCGAAGGTATGGCATGTGCCGGCGGTTGTGTCAACGGTCCTGCCATGCTGAATAAAGAGCGGACATTTATGAAAGACAGAAATGCCCGGATTGCGGATGCGGATGACCGTCCGATTTTATCCAATGTAGACAGTTATGAAAAATACAATGTACATATGCATCGGAGCTAATTAAAAATATTAAAAAAAAGCAGAAAGATATTGCAACTTTCTGCTTTTTTTGATATACTATAGAAGTAATAAGAATAGTTATCAATATTGAATGAAAGGAGAGTTTTCGTGGCGACGCTGAAATACAGCCGGCAGAGAGAGGCTATCAAAAATTATCTTGTAGGCCGTGTAGATCATCCGACAGCAGATATGGTATATACAGCAATTCGCAAAATTTATCCGAATATTAGTCTCGGAACGGTGTACCGTAACCTGACGCTCCTTGCGGATCAGGGAGAAATTATAAAAATATCCTGTGGGGAAACCAGTGACCGTTTTGATGCAAGAACGGAGAACCATTGCCATATTATCTGTGAGCAATGTGGCGGGGTGAGTGACCTGTGGGGAATTGACACAAATTTGATTGATCAGATGGCTGACAAAAGCTATGAAGGGGATGTCTATGGACATCAGCTCTATTTTTACGGTAAATGTAAACACTGTAAAGATAGAGAAAAAAGTCAAAAAAGCTATTGACAAAATAAACAAAATAGGATATGATAACAATATCAGTAATGATTACTAATATTAATAAATAAAAGATATGAAGGAGAGAATTAAAATGAAAAAATTTGTATGTACAGTATGTGGTTATGTTCATGAAGGCGATGCAGCACCAGAATTTTGTCCAGTCTGTAAGGCTCCTGCAGATAAATTTAAAGAGCAGGTTGGTGAAAGAGAATGGGCAGCAGAACACGTTGTTGGTGTAGCTCAGGGTTCCCCGGAAGATATTATGGCTGATTTAAGAGCAAACTTCGAAGGTGAATGTACAGAAGTTGGTATGTACCTGGCTATGGCTCGTGTGGCTCACAGAGAAGGTTATCCGGAAATCGGTTTATACTGGGAAAAAGCTGCATATGAAGAAGCAGAACATGCTGCAAAATTTGCTGAATTATTAGGCGAAGTTATCACAGACAGCACAAAGAAAAACCTTGAAATGAGAATTGATGCAGAAAATGGTGCAACAGCAGGTAAATTCGACCTTGCAAAACGTGCAAAAGCATTAAATCTTGACGCTATCCACGATACCGTACATGAAATGGCCAGAGACGAAGCTCGTCACGGTAAAGCATTTGAAGGATTATACAACAGATACTTCAAATAAGAAAATTGCATAAATAAGACTTTTTCAAAAGGAGTGGAGAGATCCATTCCTTTTGTTTTTATATCAAATTCCTCAGGATACATATAAAATTTCTTTTTTTCTTAGAGAAACCTAAGAAATTCGTAAGATGCCCTTTCTTGACGTATCTGGGAAAATGCCTTAAAATTAGAATGTAAAACTAATAAGAAGACAGGAGCCAGGTAATATGCCGATTAAAATACAGAACGACCTGCCGGCCAGAAAGATTCTGGAAGATGAACATATTTTTGTGATGACAGAACGACGGGCATTGACACAGGACATTCGTCCCCTTCAGATACTTATTCTGAATCTGATGCCGACAAAGATTGAAACGGAAACACAGATTCTCAGATGTCTTTCAAATACGCCTCTGCAGCTCGAAATCGAACTGCTTCAGATGGAGTCCCATACAGCAAAAAATGTATCTGAAGAACACATGATTACGTTTTATCAGACCTTTTCCCAGATTAAGCATAAATGGTATGATGGGTTGATCATTACGGGAGCTCCGGTAGAGCTGATGGAATTTGAAGATGTGGAATACTGGGATGAATTATGTGAAGTTATGGAGTGGTCAAAAACCCATGTGCATTCGACTTTCCATATATGCTGGGGAGCCCAGGCCGGACTTTATTATCATTATGGAATCAGGAAACATGTGCTGGACAAGAAGTTGTCCGGAGTCTATAAGCACCATCTTGTGAATGAAAAATCCCGGCTGTTCCGTGGATTTGATTCGGAATTTTACGTGCCCCATTCCAGACATACGACCGTTTACCGGGAGGATATCGAAAAGATTCCTGAATTAAAAATTATGGCGGTTTCTGATGAAGCCGGTGTCTATATTGCAGGAAACGAAAGCGGTTCCCAGTTTTTTGTTATGGGCCATTCGGAATATGATATTGATACATTGTCAAAGGAATATTTCAGGGATTTGAATAAGGGGATAGATCCGGAAGTTCCGGTGAATTATTTTGAGGATGATGATCCGGCGAAAAGGCCGATGATGCGGTGGCGTGCCCACGGTACCTGGGTGTATTCAAACTGGCTGAACTATTTTGTTTACCAGACGACACCGTATACATTAAATGAAGATGTTATTACGTTCTCACATGAAGATTAGAGGAATAAAGGATGGAAGAGAATGGTTATGCTGGCCTGACCAGTGCTGAAGTAGAACAGCGGATTCAAAAGGGTCAGGTGAATATATCCGACAATCACATATCAAAAACAACGGCAGAAATTATCCGTTGTCATACATTGACCTACTTCAACTTTTTAAATCTGTTTCTGGGAGTTCTGGTAATTATTTCCGGACAATTTAAAAATCTGACCTTTCTGGGGGTTATTATCTGTAACTCGGTTATTGGTATTTTTCAGGAATTGAAAGTTAAAAAGCTGATTGACAGTCTGGCGGTCATTACAGCAAGCAAAGTGTGTGCCTGCCGTGACGGTATTTTTAAGGATATTCCGATTGAAGATCTGGTTATGGATGATTTAATTGCTGTGGAAAATGGCAATCAGATCGGCGCTGACTGTGAAGTGCTGTTTTCCGATGGGATTGAAGTGAACGAATCTATGATAACGGGGGAATCCCGTCCGGTTCGGAAAAAGGCAGGGGACACCCTGTGGTCCGGCAGCTTTATGGTGGCCGGAAGCGGTAAGGCCAGGGTAATTCATGTCGGTAAGGATAATTATGCCACAAAACTCGCTAACCAGGCCAAGGACAAAAAACGGGCTTCCTCAGAAATGCAGGATGCCATTAAAAAGATTATTAAGATTACCGGAACAATTATTATTCCGGTAGGTATTTTACTTTTTATTTCCCAGAGAGGGGCTGAGGGAACGACTGTTTCGGATGCTCTGGTGAATACGGTTGCCGGAGTGATTGGCATGATTCCTGAGGGACTGGTGCTGTTGACGAGTATTTCCTTTATCCTTGGCGTTGGACGTCTGGCAGGAAAAAAAGCGCTGGTTCAGGAGATGGAAGCCATTGAGGCGCTGGCCCGCGTTAACGTTCTCTGTCTGGATAAGACCGGAACGATTACCACAGGAGCCCTGGAAGTTGTTGAGCTGATTCCTTTCGGGGAAGATATTTCCAGAATGACGGAAGTGATGAACGAGATTGCCTTTGCCTTTGATGATGTGAATGCAACACAGGATGCACTGATGGCCTATTTTAACAAAACGGACCAATGGCATATCAAAGCTAAGATTCCTTTTTCATCCGAAAGAAAATACCGGGCGATTTCCTTTGAAGGTCAGGGTGACTACGTACTTGGCGCGCCGGAATTTCTTGTCAGAAATCATAAAGAATTAAGTGAAAAAGTGGATGCCTGTTCGAGAGAGGGCCTCCGTGTTCTTTTGCTTGGCAAGTGTGCCGGATTAAATATGGAGGATATGAGTGTTGGTGAGGTGACGCCTTCCGGCCTGATTGTTATTTCAGACTGTATCCGTCCGGAGGCTCATGATACCTTCGAATATTTTGCCAGTCAGGACGTCAATATCAAGGTGATTTCCGGTGATAATCCGATGACGGTTTCCAATATTGCTGTGAAGGCCGGACTCAAAGGCGGCGAAAAATATATTGATGCCAATACGCTGCCGGAGGATTTTCAGGAACTCCGGGAAGTTGTACCGAATTATACGGTGTATGGCCGTGTGCGTCCGGAACAGAAGCAGCGTATTATTAAGGCCTATCAGGCAAATGGCAGTGTGGTCGGCATGGTGGGTGATGGTGTGAACGACGTTTTGGCGCTGAAGGATGCCAACTGCGGTATTGCCATGGCTGCAGGAAGCGACGCGGCCAAACAGGTGGCCCACATCGTTTTGATGGATTCTAATTTTGCCAGTATGGTATCGATTGTCCGGGAAGGCCGGATGATTATTTCAAATATTGAGCGTGTCAGCGCTCTGTACCTGACGAAGACGATCTATTCGGTGCTTCTCTGTGTTATTTTTATTATTCTTGGCCGGGCCTATCCCTTTGTACCGATACATCTGAGTATTATCAGTACGACGGCAATCGGTATTCCAAGTTTTATACTGACGCTGGAACAGACTGAGGCGGTGACGAGCAATGGATTTATGCGGAATGTCCTGAGGATATCTCTGCCGAGTGCATTGACCTTGGTTATCATGATGCTGATTAATCAGGTGGTTGCCGGAGTTTTTGGATTTGATGCATTGATGCTTTCCACCTATAATCTGATTCTTGCCGGATGCATCAGCCAGATGGTTGTCTGGGAAGTCTGCCGTCCGATGAATATGCGGCGCCGCATTTTATGTATTGCAGTGGGGGTTATATTCGTGACAGCAATTTTCCTCTTCCCGGGATTTTTCAGTATTACGGGTATTCTTAACTGGCGGCTTATTTTCGTCATTCCTCTGATGATTCTGACAGGATATCTGATGAACTGGCTGACGAAGGCCGTGCGGATTTTAACAAAGGTACGGTAGATTTTATAAATAGAGCATTCAAAAAGGATTTATTGACAGAAGGGAAATAAAAATGAATAAAAAAGAACGTGCAATTGAACTTTTAAACCGGATACCGGAAGAGAAGATGGACTATATTCTCGGTGTGCTGGAAGGTGCGGCCATAAAGGTTCAGCCGATGAATATGGAAAATATGAACGCATTTTTCGACAGAGACGAAGACGAGGATATGGATGGCCTGTGTGCGGCTCTGGAGAATATGGCCCGGGCAGAAATATCTTTGCGCAAAGATAAAAAGTAACTGGGTGTATTACATTCAATAAGTTCCCGAAATCCCCCTTTATGATCGGAGATTTCGGGAATTTTGTTTTTTGCAGTAAGTTTAATCCAGTTCGGCGATCCGGGATACAGCGACATAGATTTCACTGATTTTATACCAGGTCGGATAGTCAACGACACCGGTTTCCGGCAAACCGAAGATGTGCTGAAAAGCGCTGACAGCGTCCTGGGTGGCATTACCGAAAATGCCGTCAGGAGTAATCGTCGGAAGCGCCGGATAGGCCTGAGCAATCCGGTTAAGCTGCTCCTGCATTTGACGGACCTTGGAACCGGTGGAACCGATGGTCAGATCCGCCCCCGGCCATGAAGACGGGATACCGCTGATCTGTTCGGCGGTATTAATATACATATCTGAGCCGTAATAGTTGTGCAGGATTTCAAGCGGTGTGTAGCCCTGGTCACCGAGATATTTCGAGCCCCATTGGGACAGCCAGTTCGGGCAGCTGACCCGGCGTCCGTCACAGTACTGGGTCAGAATTGGCTGTCGAACATTGGGACGGGACAAAAAATTCGAAAAAATCGTATCCACAATCCGGGAAATATTATCAAAGTAATTTCGTCCGTAAACAAAAAAATGGTCGTAGGCTGTAGAGGATGTAATTGTAAAGTCGAATCCCTTATTGCGATACCATTCGGTGTAAACCCGGTTCAGAGTGAAAGACATAATGGCCAAAATATTGGCAATGATTGTATTTTCAGGCCAGGTGGCATAAATTTCATTGGAGGCTACATTTTTTATATAATCCCGGTAAGGAACGTAGTAATTTGGCGCACTGGCATCTGTCGGGGGACCGTCATGGACAATGATGGTTTCCGGGACAACAACACGGCTCAGAACGATTTCCCCCGTTTCACCAATGTCCTTTACTTCTGACTCGGCAATTTTCGGCGGGTAGAGCTTCCAGAGGGTATGGGGTGAAATGACCATCGGATTGTAGGCAGGGGTTTCCGTAACCTTTGGTGTCATGCGGATGTTAGAAAATGCGGATTCGCCTGACAGAATCTGAACACCGGCAAGCATCACTTCTTCAAACCCGGGGGCGGTGATTTTCAGATTGTATTCGGAATAGGGCTGAGTATCTCCCGGTTCAAGACTGTATTCCAGCGCCGGGGCTCCCAGGTCAATGGTTTCTGTGTTGCCGCTGCGGTCGGTGGT
>DBGCEW010000107.1:0-10362 GCA_048357495.1 Frisingicoccus sp. | reverse complement strand
CGTTTTCTTTTTGTACATTGGTTTCAGGGGTGACCGGTATGATAATCGTCTTTGTCCCGGTTTCCTCCATCATTTCGGATGGCTCACCTTCACTCGAATCCCCCTTTATCTCCACACTAATTTTTTCCTGAAGATAGATGTTTAATTCCAGAATCAATTTTTCTTCTGTGGCTTTCTTCCATTTTTCATTGGCTGAATCTACGGTCAGTGTAATTTTTCCTGTTTCATCCAAATAGCCCATCGCCATTGCCCGGTCTGCCAGCTCGTCGGACAGGGTATCCACCTTTTTACCAAAAGTGCTTAAACCGTCCACCAGCTTCTCACCATCTTCATTCAGACCTTCCAGACCAACAACATAATCCAGACGGTTCACAGAAATTAAAACATCCGGGTTAATCTGCATCCGCACCGTTCCAAAGGAAGTAAAAACATACTGCCATGCTCCTAAAAATACCAGACAGAAGCAGGCCACCGAAGCAAGCAACGCCGCTAAAGGCCGCTTCCGCCGGGTTTTTATATGTTCATCTTCATCTGCATAGGCCTTTATCACAGAGTCCACCGTTTCTCCGACTTCATAGCCAAGATTGGCCACTTTAAAGAAACAGCCTTTCTCATCAAGAACGACTGCATAACCGGGATGGCACTCCATTACAAGATATTTCATACCTGCTGACCTCCTTTCCCGGGAACTATCCGCTTCAGATGGCCCCGAATAATCTCAAAGCCATTTGTATAAGCAAGCAAAATGGCAACCATATATTTTCTGTGGCGTTCCAGAGTTTTCTTTTCCACGCCTGCGCCGGATGCCAGCTGACGAAGCGGAAGTTTTCCCGTCTCAACCAGCATATCCAGCAATATCGGTTGTTTCTTCGCATAAACCAGCGCCTGATGACAGGCTTTTAATGTACGCTCCTGCTTCGGACAATTGTCGGCAATATCTGCCAGACTCAGTCCAAAATCCGAAAGTTCTGTGGCAAACTTCCGGATTTCCTCTTTTGCCGCAGAACGTTCCACATGCTCGCGAATATCATCTTTGCCCGTATCCAATTTTTCAATCAGAGTCCTTCCGTCTTCCGCGCTGTCATCATCCATTTTATTCAGAGAAATCAAGCCGGAATGCCGCTGCTCCTTCCGGCTGTAGTCAATTAAACGATTGCGTATTGCCCGGGCTGCGTAAGCCAGAAAACTCCCCCGCATTTTTTCGTAGGACAGTACGGCTTCATGGAATGCAAACATAGCAATCGACAATTCATCATCCCATCCCTCCTGAGGCATCCGCCTTATGTATTTTGCTGTCTCTGATTTAATAAACGGAAGATACTGCTCCACCAGACGGCTGGCTGCCGCATTATCTCCCTTCGCTTCATAAACCATCGCTACAATTTCGTGTTCCTGTTTCATATGTGTACTCCCATCCACTTATAGAATACGAATGTTACAAATTTTTTTCGGGGTTTCCAATAATTTTTTATCCCTGCTCGAGATTTAAATACCCCCCATTATTTTACACTTTTTATATAAAATATTTTTTTGGATTCATGTTAAATTTATATAAAATTTCCAATAAAAAAAGAAGTATCGCCTATGACTGAACTCACCGGCAGTTCAGTCCTTTGGCGATACCCCTTTTTCTGTTAATTATTCACTTATATATGTTTCCGGAACGGTTTCGCCAAGCAACTCTGTTCCCAGAGTTTCGCTGACTGTTTCCAATTCCGTTTCTTCGGAAGATCCGGTTTCGGTCAGAGATTCACTTTCTGAAACCGATGTACTTTCCTCAGATGTTTCACTTTCCAGAGCAGATTCGGTTTCTGTCTCTGTCTCTGTTTCAGTCTCGGATTCCGTTTCGGTCTCGGATTCCAGTTCATGATCCAGACGGTTTATATTAAACACATAGGTCTGTGTATTTCCCGCCGGTGCGGTGACAAGGATCTCAAACCGGTTCTGCCCCATAGCAAGCATGAGATTTTCCGGTGCCACAACGACACTGTCCTCTTCCATAGGAATAATCGAACAGATGAACATCTCCATACTCTGTCCAACTTCCAGGTCATACTCAAAAACATCCGGATTAAATTTTTCATCCAGTTTCTGAACACCGGCAATCATAATTTCTTTGATGCGGGCATCTTCGGAAATGGCATTATTCACAACAACCTCTATCGTTGTAGAATCACCGCTCAGGCTTGTCATCTCCACAGATTCATACCCCTCAATATAGGCATCATGAAGGCGAATATCTGCCGCACCGACTTCCAGCGCCTTAAATGTCAGCTCATAAGTCCTTTCGGTTTCACCATAGGCCAGTGTTTCAATAATCTGTATTTCACCGTTCGCTCCGGTAGCCAGGTCGGTGGAAGTCCCCACCAACTCAAGCATTTCCGGATCATAGGTTAAATCCGCTTTAATATAACTCATGGATTCTCCGCTGGATGCGGTAACGATCACCTTAACCTCTTCGTCTTTGCCCACCGTTGAGGCTGCTGCGGACACGGTCATCTGTGTACCGGATGCTTTCGTCTGCATTCCGCTGAACACGATTCCGCCGACCACTACACAGAGGGTTAAAACTGTCGCACATATAATTGAAATTGTTTTCTTACTTATACTCATAGTCCTTCTCCTCCCTCTACTGACGGTAGATTTCAAATTTATAAGTGATCTGGTTTCCGTTGCCGGCCTGACATACCACTTCAATCACGTTGTGACCAGGATTCAGCGCATGGTATCCTTCGCCGGATACAATCGTCGCATAATCACTGACCGGTGTTGCAGAAATATTGATTGAGGCTTCTCTTGTAACCGCTGTATAGCTCAGCGTATTGTAAGTAAATGTCTGGTTCAGGCCAACACCGCCATTATTAATGCTCAGGTACTTGATATAACCGTTTGGATTTCCTGCTGCTGCCGGCATTGCTGCTGCAGTTTCCGGCATATTTTCATAAACAGGAATAACAAAGGTCATTTCACTGTCCAGAACGCCTAATTCCTTATATGTTGAATACCGGCTGGAGCCTTCGGAGGCCGGCGCCTGAATATTACCCATATACTGATGATCATAGTAAGGCTGGCTGACTACATTAAATTTCTGGAAATAGTCTGTATTCTGTCCGATATTAATATAGGACTGAGCAAGGAATTCCGCACCGCCAACGATGGACAGCCATGGGCTTGTCCATGGACGCCGCCAGGAACCGGTCTGACTTGCATAATTAATACCGTTGGATACCGCATTCCCCGAACCGCTCGCATAAGCACCGATGTTGAAGAAATTATAATATCCGTAGCTTCCATCCGCTGCTGCACTTCCGCCGCCGACTTCCTGACGGCATCTGGATGCCAAGAAATATGGGCTGGCACCGGAAATCTGTCCGGCTTCCATAAATGTATCCACATATGTATAGTATTTTCCGTTATAATTATATCCATTACCATCCGACATAAATGTTCCGTTCAAAATTCCGGCTGTAACATTCCGGCTGTGGGTGGATTCATTGGACTGGGATTCAAACATGAAAATCTGCTGCTCATCCAGGAAATTTCGAGGATCCATATAATAAGCAATCAAATCTCTGGCAGCGCCCTTCCATGAAGCGCCGTCTTTATTGACATAGGTATCTGTTGCCCAGTCATAATCCCCAGGTGCTGTGGACAGCCATGAGAATGGTGTTGTGGACGATACATAGATCATCGACCGGTTACCACTGTTTTCACTGTCTACAGAGTAATTGAAATCAAGTCCTGTATATTTTGCTTCAAACTTCCAATTTGGATGTTTATCATGAAGCCGTCTCAGAGCATTTTTATAGCTTTCTGGGAATGCGGCAATCTGTTCTTCAAAGCTTGCATCTGTTTCCCCGTCATAAGGTTCATCATCTGCACCGGCAATCTTAACGAATTCCTTACTCATATATCCTTCTTTAAGAACACCATTCATGACACAGCTTACTTTATACCAGTCGCCTTCTTCACCCAGAATATTTACCTGTGTTCCCAGGTAAGCCAGTCCGTGGGTACCATACTGTGTTCCCGGACCTGTACGGAAATTCAGGGCATCGGCAGTAACAATACCGGATTTTCCGGTAGGGTTCTGGCTGCTGCCGCCGTTATTATTATTTCCATCGCCGCCGTTCGAATTATCTTCTTTAATTGTGATAAACTCTGCAAAAGCATAGCCTTCTCTTGTGACGCCGCTGATCACGCAGGAAACCTTATACCATTCACCTTCCTGACCGATGACTCTGACCGAAGCATTCTGGTAAATCAGACCGATCACAGAGTGTTCTGAGCCTGCACCGCTGCGGACTCTCAGGGCATCGGCATTCACAATACCATTTTTCTCTTCAAAGACTGTATCACCGCCGCCCGGATTATCTGTTCCGCCGTCACCCGGATTGTCCGTTCCTCCATCGTCCGGATTATTATCATTTACTTTCGTAATGTATTCCGCATACACATAGCCGGTTGTTTCACTGCCATTAATCGTACACTTCACCTGATACCAGGAACCTACCTGAGAAAGAATCTCGACTTTGTCATTCGTACGAATTGTACCAATGACGCTGTTGCTCGTGCTGGCTCCGCTGCGGACGTTCAGCACATCGGCATTGACAACGCCCTGTCCCAGAGATTCTCCGGTGCTTCCACCGCCATTGCCGCCATTATTTGCATCGGAAGTCTTCGTAATATACTCCGCATACACATAACCGGTCTGTGTACTTCCATTGACCGAACACCGAACCTTATACCAGGAACCGGTCTGTCCAAGAATTTCCACAGTATCATTCTGATGAATGGTTCCGAGAACCGAATCATTGGTGCTGGCCCCGCTGCGGACATTTAAGGCATCCACATTGACCACACCGGTTGCGATCACTGTATCATTATTATTGTTGTTATTATTGTCATTACCGTCATCCGGATTCTCATTATTACCGGAATCGCCATCCATCTGAACATACTGGCTATGTACATATCCTGTCCGGATTTCACCTTCAAAGGATGCTGTGATCTTATACCATTCACCGTGAACGGAAATAACTGTCAGACGTGTTCCCTGTGCAATACTTCCCAAACGGGAAAAGTTCGTCCCCGCACCGGAACGTACATTCAGCCAGTCCGCCGTAATCGTTCCGGAAGAACTGTTCGCCCGCACCGGCGTATCTGAAACAACATTTGAAACAAAATCACTGCGTACATATCCGGAAGCGGCACCGGAAATCTGATACCATGTATAGCCGTCTTCACCCTGTACTGTATTTATAATATTTACTGTCTGTCCCTGAGTCACTGTACCTACCCGAGAATATCCTGTAGACGCTCCGGAACGTACATTCAAAGCATCTGCATTGACTGTTCCTGTCATCGCCGCTCTCGCTTCCAGTGGACCGATGCCCACAGCGCAGGAGGCAACCATCGCTGTCGTCAACGCATAGATAAGGCCCTTTTTAAAGCCGTTGATCTTTTTCATAATACCCTCCCTGTTTATTTATTACAATTCTATTACATATTTACTACAATTATGGCATAAATGATTAAAATAATCAACTGTTTTTCGCATTTTTTATTAAAAAACGGCCTCTGATCTTTGTAGAAATACTTCAAAAGACTGCTTTTTATTCCATTTCCGGACACAGAAAAACCCGGAAAGATCATAGACCTTTCCGGGCATATAAATTTTTGTCATGCTTTTCCTACAGAACCAAATAATTCCATCTTTTCGATAACCTTTGCCCGAATCGCATCAGCGCCCGGCTTCAGAAGCTTCCGTGGATCATAGCCCTTGCCGGCCAGATCCTTGCCGGCTTCGATATATTTCCGAGTTTCCTCAGCAAACACAAGCTGACATTCCGTATTTACATTGATTTTAGCCACGCCGAGAGAAATCGCTTTTTTAATCATGTCATCCGGAATTCCTGTACCGCCGTGAAGTACCAGAGGCAGATCTCCTGTAAGCTGCTGAACCGCATCCAGAGTTTCAAAGCTGAGTCCCTTCCAGTTTTCAGGGTATTTTCCATGAATGTTTCCGATACCGGCTGCCAGCATGTCTACGCCAAGGTCTGCAATCATCTTACATTCCTTCGGATCTGCACACTCTCCGGCACCAATAACGCCGTCTTCTTCCCCGCCGATGGAACCGACTTCTGCTTCCAGAGACATCCCCTTCTCTTCACAGATTCTTACCAGTTCTTTCGTCTTTTCAACATTTTCTTCAATCGGATACTTGGAACCATCAAACATAATTGATGAAAAACCGGCTTCAATACATTTCAGACATCCGTCATAGGTACCATGATCCAGGTGGATCGCTACAGGAACGGTGATACCCAGCTCTTCAATCATAGCCCCTGCCATCGCAGCGACAGTTTTAAAACCTGTCATATATTTTCCGGCACCTTCCGAAACCCCAAGGATCACCGGTGATTTTGCTTCTTCTGCAGCAAGTAAAATTTCTTTTGTCCATTCCAGGTTATTAATATTGAACTGGCCAACCGCATATTTTCCTGCAACTGCTTTCTTTAACATCTCATCTGCTGATACAAACATTTCTACATCCTCCATAATCTCTGTTCATAGATAGTTTTTTGTTCATTGTTACTTAAAATTTTACTCTCATACAGCAAAAAAATCAACGCTGTGAGGCAAAATCTTTGTTCTTCTCCAAATACTTTATTTTCCGGGCTGCACATTAATTTCAATGGTACAATCCGAAACAAAGCCCTCATTAATCTCCAGCGCATACAGGGTCTGGGCATGGATCCGCTCTTCCTGTTCCTCAAAATCCACACTGAATGTATTGAAGCACACTTCCATCACACCATAAGGTGTCCGATATATAGAGACGTTTTTAGTATTCGGCTCAAATACCATATGAGCGCTGTGGGAACCGTGTTTAATCATATCAATGCGGTTTGGAGTCATCTTCAGGGTACTGCTCACCTGTTCCCCCGTATCCGGTATAAGTTCATCATATACAATATAATGTTTCCCATTCCGGAAATAATAATTTCCGGTAGTTATAACCTCTGTCACCCCGTCTTCGCCAAATTCATGCTGTGTTCCTTTGATTGATAAGATTACTTTATCTGTCATTATGTATTTTCTGCCTCCGTCTGTTAATAATTTTCAATAGGTACCAGTCGGGTCGGCACGAGATCCACCGGAAGAATGGAATTTGCAAACTTACTGAACCGTTCCGCTCCGTCACTGACAAAAAAATGATAGGCTGTTTCTCCGGCCTCCCGGTAAATTCCTTCCTGCTTTAAAAGGGTTCGAAGGCTGCAGGCGGTTTCATAAGCAGGATTCACCAGTTCAACGCCATCACCGACCAGACGGCCGATCGCCTTTCTCAGAAGTGGATAGTGGGTACAGCCAAGAACCAGGGTATCCACCCCGGATTCCTTAAGCTCCGCAACATAGCGCCGAATCACCTCATCCGTTACCGGATCATCCGTCCACCCTTCTTCCACAAGGGATACAAGAAGGGGACAGGCCTTCTGAATCACCTGAATATCCGGATTATATTCATGGATCACCGCTGGATAAATACCGCTGCCAACGGTGCCCTCTGTTGCGATCACCCCGATTTTTCCATTTTTTGTGGCTTCCACTGCCGACTGTGCCCCCGGCCGCACAACGCCGATAATCGGAATATCTATTTTTTCTTTCAGAACATCCAATGCATAGGATGTTGCTGTATTACAGGCAACCACGATAGCTTTTACCTGTTTTGTCATTAAAAAATGAACAATCTGCTCAGAATAATTAATAATCGTATCCCGGGATTTTGTCCCATAAGGCACTCTGGCAGTATCCCCAAAATAAACTATATTCTCTGACGGAAGCTGACGGATAATCTCCCGGACAACGGTTAGTCCTCCGACCCCGGAATCAAAAACGCCAATCGGTGCATCTATCTGCATCTTCTGACCCCCTATCTGACATAACGCTCAAAAGCATGCTGAACCATCCGGTCCACCAGTTCCTCATTCGACACGCCCTTTTCCTTCCAAAGCATCGGATACATACTGATCGAAGTGAAGCCGGGCATTGTATTCATTTCATTGAATATAATTTCATTGGTATCTTTTTCCATAAAGAAGTCTACACGGGCACATCCGAAGCCGTCCAGGGCTTTAAAAATAGCCACGGCATCTTTACGGACTTCCTCAAGTTTGCCCTCCGGAAATACCGGATGCAGATCTGTTTTGGATGCTGCATTATTATATTTCGCATCAAATGTGTAAAACTCTTCTGCTGAAAGTACCTCGCCCACGTCCGAGGCTGCCGGCGCATAACCACCGAGCACTGCACATTCGATCTCCCTTCCGACAATGGTTTCTTCAACAAGCACATGGATATCATGTTGAATGCCTTCCTCAAGGGCATGAATCAGGCTCTCTCTGTCCACCGCCTTATTCACGCCTACGGAAGAACCTGCTTTGGATGGTTTGACAAACACCGGATATTCCAGGGATGCTTCAACCTTTTCCGCACACTTCACCACATCCCTCATCTCAATATGGCTGACTGCCACATATTTTGCCTGACGGATATTTAATGTGTCCACAACAATCTTGGTATAAAGTTTATCCATGGAAACGCTCGAAGCCAGCACACCGCAGCCTACGTACGGAATCTGACACAGTTCAAATAAGCCCTGAATCGTTCCGTCTTCACCGTACATGCCATGGAGTACAGGGAAAATAACATCAACTTTTTTCTTCCACACCTTTCCGTTTTCAGAAAAGATAATGCCTCTGTCCCCGGCATCCGGAGAAATAATGGCCTGTGTCCTGCTGTCTCTCCATGCGCCGCTTTCCACATCCTGAATAGAATCCGTCAGAAGCCACCGTCCCTCTTTCGTAATACCGATAAGAATCATCTCGTATTTTTCCGGTCTTAAAGCCTTTATAATGGTCAAGGCGGAAATACAGGAAACATCATGTTCCGAAGACTGTCCGCCAAACACTACCGCTATCGTTAATTTATTGCACATGTTTACACCTCTGTTATCTGTCCATAATTATGGTATTGTAGTTTTTTATCTATTGTACCTGATTACCTCTAATTATTCAACCGGTTTCTTCCCCCAATCTTTCTCCCAAATTCGAAAAAATCAACGTAAAATACAGGGTTTTTTGTCGTAAACAAATAATTCAGGAAGACTTATATCTTCCTCCGAGCCATCCATTTTCAGAATCAAATCGTTTAAAATGACGGGCTCAATTCCGATTTTCCTGCCGTTATTCCGAAACATTTCATCCAAATAAATCCCCACAGATCCGGCCACCGCTTCATCCAGCCGGAGAATCTCTTCCCCGGTCGTCCGGCTTTTACATACGAGGACCGTCCGGGCAAATTCCGGATTATCCTTAATCTCTTCCAGCAGCTTTTTCATCATCTCCGGATTCTCCGCCGCCTCTTTTCCCAGAACCATAACTTTAACCTGACCGTAATCCAACGCTTTATTGGACATGCTGTCATAGGTTTCCTTACATTCGTCCAGGCTGGTGCCTTCCAGACATGTCACCGGATATTTTATGCCGCCTTTTGTTCCTGTCAGAGCTTCTAAATCCGGAAAGGTATACGTAAATTTATAAGTTGCTTCTTCTCCGGCATCCACCCCCAGAGCCATCACAAAGGCTCTGTTTTCCAGTTCCACATAATTCTCACAGCCTGTCAGTCCCCAGGTGAATACCGCAGCCATAAGAAGGACGGCGGCTCTTTTCTTTTTCCCTCCGACAATCCATGGAATTATCCATAAAAGCAAGACGCCGGATACAATCATCCACCAGAAATATATGTCAAGAAATTTCCGGTTTAATCCCAGAAGCCAGGCAAGAAAACCGCCGGCAGCGCCGATGACCCATATTTTCCATGGCGGACTTTGAACACGTCCCCGGCCAAGCAGTTTTGCCCCATGACTCAGAGCCCCGGACAGACTCATAAACATGGCAAATATCCAGAAAGAAAGCATCAGCCCATCCTGTCTGGACATAAAACCTCCAGGGATACGCACAATCTGCATCAATATCACTGTCGGCCATCCCTCCCCGGCCATTCCCGGAACGCCGAGTACGGCGATGCACAGACAATAAATGACCAGAACCAGACCGCCACCCACACCAATCGATTTGGCAAAGCTCTTAAACAGCTTGCCACTCTTTTCTGCCGGAGCAATATAGAGCAGCCATTCCATAGGAGCCATCAACACCCAGGTAACCATTGTCCCCTGAATCAGTCCCTTCACTGAAATGCCGGATATATCCAACAGCCGCATAAAGTCCCCTTCAGGCACAGAAAACATTCCGATAAGAATAATCGGCACAAGTACCAGATAAAATAAAATTTCTGCCAGCC
>DBGCEW010000106.1:0-32007 GCA_048357495.1 Frisingicoccus sp. | reverse complement strand
GTATAAAGGGATAAGGCGAGCACACAGCGAAAAATCCTTTATTTCCAAGGCTTTTGGAGGATTTTATTGATAACCTATAACCTCTGTTAAGAGGTCATAATTTATAGAAATTCAAATTCTAATTTGTCAATGTGATTATATCTTGTTAGTTTTCCGAACGAAATCACAATATTTTTCAAAAAGTTGATTTGCAAAAGTATCTTCAGCTATTTCTTGACATTCATCTTCTAAAAATGTTCTAAGTTCCTTTGGATATACCTGTACAAAACCTTGTGTTTTTTGTTTAAGATAATTCATACGAGCTATTCCACTACTTTCATGAATTGGTATAAGAAAATCAACAAAATAAGGTTCGTCCGCCCAATCAAACATCATTATTTTTCTTCTGCGTTTACAATATTGGACAAATTTATCTAATGAATCCAAATTATCCATTTCAGGTAGAATTCCATTTTGAATACTCAATTTTAGTTTTACTAATTTAGGTAATACCTTATTATTGTATTCTTGCTCGCTAATTTCTCCATCATCACGCTTATTTGGATTAAAAACATTTGCATAGCCATTAAATGGACTCAAACAATCTTGAACATTTATTCCATCAGTACCAAATGTTACAATTCCATTATATCCTTCAAATACTGGTAAAAAATAAAACCATGGGCGTAATTTGTATTTATCCACTCTAAAGGAGAAAAACTGGAGTAACCCACCTTTTTCTCGAACATACTTTGTTCCCGAAATTCTTTGAAAGTCATTAATATTTAGAATTGGTAGGATTTCATTATTGATGTATTTCTTTACTTCATTTTTAAAATTTAATAACTCCATATCTTCGCCTCCACAAATTCTATTTTCAACTCGACAACCTGAAGTTTTTTAATCAGATAGTGCTATTCAAAATGTCATAATCCAAGCAATTATTGCAGCAAGTATCGGATGTATCACAAGTGTAGCGGTCCATTTTACAAGCTGTGTTTTCAGTGGAATATAAGGCATTAAATCCTCAGTTCCTTCAATCAACCATGCCTTTGTTTTACCAACCCAGTACCAGTCAATAAAAATCCTGTCAAATACACAACTTATGATATATACTGCCGTAATTTGTCCGAAGATTTCCCAATAACCGCGGGCACCGTTAATATAATAAACCATCAAGGGCACTGCAATAAGCATAGGCAAATATAGTGCAAGACCTGCTATTATTGTGCTTTTTTTAATTGCCTTCTCAGTGGTATATCCCAATTCAACAACTCTCTTTTGAACATCTTTCTCATAAAATGCAACGAATTTTCCCGCTCCGTTTCGGATTCCTACCACACATACAAGTAAAATGACAAAGCACATAAATACACTTTCAAGCATAATTAGCATCATAATAGCCCTCCTCACAAATTCAAATTTTCTTCTTACTCCACAGGCGGGTCAAAGTCCTCGTCTGTACACTTTCGGATGATTCGTTTTGTCTTTTCGACAGGTAACGGAACATTCTCTTCATCGAAGTATTCGATATTCACTACCTCTACAACCGCCTCGTGGTTGTCCTTGCCCGCAGGCACAAGCACAAAATCACCGATTTCTACGCTGTCATCATCGGTCAGATAATAATAACTCTTATATCCTTCATCAAAGGTAACACTACAAAAGATGTATTCCGATTTGCGGCGTTTTGCTTTGCCGTAGACCGATGGGTCAAGAATTTCTCCCAAGCCATAGAAACGAATGAAGTCAAACACTGTTTCCGCAAAATCTGCGAAGTCATCCGGCAAACCATTTTTATCGTAGCTGCCTGAGATGGTACGGCTTAGATTTTTCTTATACTCGATTGTTAAGGTGTAATCCTTCGTTTCGTTTGGTGTGTCTATCACATCATCGGGATTTCCTTCAATGTGAGTAAACAAGTCCTCGGCATCGAAATTTTCAAGCAGACTCTCGATTCCGCCTTCGATTTCATACTTGCGAGAAACCTTACATCCGGTGCCAATATTCTGAATATGCTCCAATGTTTCCGTGGTTCTATCGATAATCAGCTGCTCGGTATAATCCCAGGTTACAAATTCCCAATCTGCGTCTTCCGGTTTCTGACCAGGTTTTATTTTTGTGACCCTATGATAATCCAAGGTGATTTTATTTATCACATCCGGTTTGCAGTTTCCATCAAACACATACAAATCATCCATACCAACGGTATCACGGATAAGGTCTGATAAATCTGTGCCTTCATAATCGAAGTCAGCACACAAAGAGCCTCTGAATTTATATGTGATTCCTTCGGTATTGGTCAGTTCCATAACCCAATCACCAATATCCGTAGCAAAAATTTCTGTATATTCATTGCCGAAATAAGCTTCGATTGCTCCAAACAACTTGTCTGCCGCTGACCTATCAACTTTGAAGTTCTTACTTCTGGCTTTCTCGTATCGTTCTCCGCTGCGACCAAAGTTGTATCCGGAAAACCAAACACGGCCTTCATTATTGATGGTCAGGTGCTGTTCCACCTCTTCATCCGGCTCCGGCATAGGACCATAGCAGATATTATTTGATACGATGCGCATCTTCTTTAGTGTGCCTTGGAATATAAAAGGGTTCTCCCTGGACAGTAATGCCAGCCTGCTTAATGCCAGGATAAACCATGCACGGTTTTCCGGCTCCAAGATTTCTGCACCTATGTATGCCCAATGATTGAAATATCGCCATTGGGAATAGATTGCAGAGCCAAGCAGGGGAATATCGGTCACATCATCGATAATCCTGCCCAAATCCTCATGATTGTTAGCAGCGTTGCCGTATTTCTCTGAAAAGGCATGACCACAGTCCATCTCAAAACCAAGAGCATCGCAATCATCAGCCATCCAATGGTCAACAAGTTCTATGTAGTTGATGTTTTGGTCTCTGAATTTATCACACCACTTCACAGCGAAATCGTGTATCTGTTTCATATCAGCCACTGTGGTATACCTCCTATTCTTTATTTTCGTGGTATCGTATTTACTCCTCGCCAGGAACTGTTCCTGCCAATTCAACATATTCCTTCAATTTCTTCTGCAACAGTTTCTTATCAATTAACTTCAGGTTGTATTCAGAAACCATCGTTGGGGACAAGCTACGACTGAGAGCAAATTCGACAACCTCATCATCCTTGCTTGCACAAAGGATAACGCCAACGCTCGGACTTTCGTTTTCCTTTTTTACTTCTCGGTCAAGTGCCTCCAGATAGAGGTTTATCTTGCCAACATACTCTGGCTTGAACTCTCCGATTTTCAATTCAAATGCCACAAGGCAGGAAAGTCCTCTATGATAAAACAGCAAATCAATGTAATAATCGTGTTTCCCGACCTGCACTCGATACTCTTCTCCAATAAAGGTGAAGTCCTTACCGATTTCAAGAATAAAATCTTTCAGATTTCGAATAATAGATTTTTGCAAATCACGTTCAGAAACTGTTTCCGGCACATCAAGAAAATCAAGCACATAATTATCAAGAAAAACATTCCCAGTTGCTCTCCTTGATTCTTCAATGGCAGGTGTCAATGGTTTTTGCGACAGCATATATCTTTCGTAGTAACCGCTGTCAATCTGTCGTTCCAGTTCTCTTTTGGAAAGACGCTCTTTGATGCACATATTCATATAAAATATGCGTTCGGCCATGCTCTTACACGCAGACATAATTTTAAGATGGTTCGGCCAACTCAATTGTGTCACCAGTGGTGACACTTTTTCGTTGTCCTTATAAAGTTCATAAAATTGCTTCATTTGATGTTGTATCATAAGCCGGGTGCTAAATCTTCTGTTCCGCAGCCGTCAAGCCAGGATGCCCAACTCTCGGAAATGCCTTGTTTTCAAGCCTTTTTCGGCATTTACTTCTGTACTTTTGACATCAACACTACGCACTCAACATGTTCTGTAAACGGAAACATATCCACCGGCCAAACACCTCTGGCTTTATATCCCTTTTTTTTCAGCCATTTGACATCCCGCTCCAGTGTTACCGGATTACAGGAAACATACACCACCGTCTTCGGTCCCATTTTCACCAGCGAATTTAAGAAAGCTTCATCGCTTCCGCTGCGCGGCGGGTCCATCAGTACCACATCCGGCACTTTGATACCTTCATCCTTTTGTGCTGCCGCTGCCAGTTTAACCATGAATTTTCCGGCATCTTCACAGATAAAGCGAATATTTTTAATACCGTTGGCCTTCGCATTTCCAATGGCATCCCGGACTGCATCCCGATTAAGTTCTACGCCCACAACCGATTCCACATAATCGCTGGCAATCATTCCAATCGTTCCGATACCGCAATAGGCGTCAATTACATGTTCTTTTCCCGTAAATCCGGCCGCTTCAATGGCTTTTCTGTAAAGGACTTCGGTCTGAACCGGATTGACCTGATAAAAGGATTTTGCAGAAATGCGGAATTTCTTGCCATAGAGGATATCCTCAATATAGCCTTTTCCGTACATGATTTTTTCCCGATCTCCGAGAACCATGCTCGTCCGCTTATCATTAATGTTGTGAAGGATGGTGGTGATTTCAGGGTGTTCCTTCCGAAGGGCTTTGACAAAATTATTGCGGGACGGAAAAACCGGCGAACCCGTAACCAGAACGACCATTACCTGTCCGGTGGTAAAGCCTCGTTTTACAAGAACGTGGCGCAGAAGTCCGTAACCGGTATCCTCATCATAGGTTTTGATTTTAAATGACTTACACAGTTTTCGAATAGTTCCGATAATTTCATCCGCCAGCTGGTCTTCAATCATGCAGGATTCCACCGGAATCACCTGATGGGTCCCCTCTTTATAAATACCGGAAATAATATTCCCTTTACGGTCCCGGTCAAAAACTGCATGCACCTTATTCCGGTAATAATATGGATTTTCCATTCCGGTAATCGGATATACTTTGCAGAATTTTCCCATCAATTTGCCAACCATTTTTTCTTTAATTTTTAATTGCTCTGCATAAGAGACGCCCTGGTAATGGCAGCCTCCGCATTTTTTATGAATCGGACACACTTCTTTTATGTTCATCATTTTAACTCCTGTATATTGATTTTTTTAATCTGTTATCTGATTTTCAGTATATCACAGACTTTTTCAGGATGCACCTGAAAGATTTCCCGGAAAAATGAAACAAACGGACAGCCCTCCGGGGTTTCACCCACAAAGTAATTGTCCGCCTGTTTTTGGAATATTTCCTTCGTTTTTATTTTCCTGCTTCCGATAGATTTTTAGCAGCCACAGCCTCTCATCTGTGAAAAATCGAAGGGTGCCATCACCTGACGAATAAAATATCCCTGAGGATGCTGGCAGACCGGACACACCTTCGGCGCTTCCTTTCCCGTATAAATATAGCCACAGTTGAGACACATCCATCCGGTTTCCTGCTCGGAAACAAAAAGCTGTCCATTTTCCATGAGCTGAGCAAAATGCTCAAAACGTTCCCCGTGGGTTTTCTCAATTTCTGCAATGTTGTGAAAAAGATTTCCGATAACGGTGAAGCCTTCCTGTTTTGCCGTATCTCCAAAATGTTTGTAAACATCACCATACTCTTCCATCTCATTGTGCTGGGCCATCCGAAGAAGCTTTGTTGTCTCCGGATCAATGTCCACCGGATACCCGCCGTCAATAGCGATGGTTTCTCCTGCCATATCTTTTAAATGACGATAGAATAATTTCGCATGTTCTTTCTCCTGATCGGCCGTAAAAGTAAAGACCGTTTCAATGACATAAAGGCCATTGGCTTTTGCCTGAGACGCAGCCATCGTGTACCGGTTTCTTGCCTGGCTTTCTCCGGCAAAAGCCCGCATTAAGTTTTTAACAGTTTCACTTTCTCTAAAATCCATTTGATTTCCTCCTGATATTTTTCATTATAATAAAGGATTTTCAGACAGAGCTTTCAGCCGTTCCCATCGGCGGTCCACTTCTTTCTGAATACTGTCAGTGACTTCTTTATAGGCCGGACTCACCAGATGCCTGGTCCGTCCCATCATAGCCAGCCAGTCCAGAACCGGTACTTTTTTATGTCCGGATTCCGGATTGTAATTCAGCCTTGTCACCCCTTTCTCCACTTCATAAAGCGGAAAATAGCAACAGTCTACCGCTTTCCCAATCACTTTCCGTTCTGTTCGGGGCTGATCCGACCAGTTCAGCGGACAGGCAGACAGGCACCGGATATAGGCCATTCCTTCGGATTTGGCATAAAACTGAGCTTTTGCCGCTTTCCGCACAAAATCCGCCGGATTGGATTCCGCCGCTGTTGCGACATAGGGCATCCCTGTAGCCGCCATAATGGCCGCCGTATCCTTATGGAAAAAGGTTTTACCGTATTGAGCCGGGCCCACATGGGATGTGGAACTCCGGGCGCCCTTTGGTGTGGAATAGGATAACTGATACCCCGTATTCATATAACCGCCGTTATCATATTCCAAAAGAATTAAATGACTTCCCCTCAGGGCCGCCCCGATGGCTGATCCCAGACCAATATCCATACCGCCATCCCCACTGACCATAATAAAAGTGATATCGCCTGCCGGAAACTCCTGACGCTTCTGCCGCTGATGAAACATCTCCACAACACCGGACAAGGTCGCCGCTCCGTTCTGAAACAGGTTATGAATATAAGGGACTTTAAAGCAGGTCTTCGGATATCCGGTAGTGACCACCATACCGCAGCCGGTCTGAAAAAGAAGCACTACATGGCCTTCAATGCCTTTAAGAAGTAAATTGACATTGACGGGAATACCACATCCCGGACAGGCGCCATGACCCGGACTCATACGTTTCGGCATAGCTGTCAACTCACTGATTTGAGCATTTTCGACAATAAGATGCCCATCTTCAGGATTTACCCTCCGTTTTAAAATTTCCGGCGAAGATGCCGTTTTGGTCAGTGGTTCATAATAATGGATCTCCTCTCCACCGCCATGCCCCGGCGTCACTCCCACATACTCAAATGCCTTTGCATCCGGTTTTTCTCCTTCCATAAAAAGGGCTTCTCCATCGGCTTCATAAAAATCTTTGCCGCCCAGGCCATAAATTCGCGAAAGGACCCGGATATCTCCCCTGCCAAAGCTCTGAAGCATGGCCTTTATTTCCAGGGTCATATTTCCACCGCCGGCGCCATAGCTGTCCTGACGGTCGGCCACGATAAGCGTCTTTACATTTTTGCATATTTCATACAGCGCCTTGACCGGAAACGGACGGAGGACACTGGCTGTAAATACCCCTGCTTTTTTTCCTTCCTTACGCAGTTTATGCACGGCAGAACGCACCGTATGATAGGCAGAACCGAGAATAAATACGGCTGTTTCCGCATCCGCCATCTGACATTCCCGGACGAGGCCATAGCTTCTTCCCGAAATTTCTTCGTATTCCTCATAAATTGTCGGTAACCAGGTCGCCGCCAGTTTCATTGCCTGATGAAGCTGATATTTATTGTTGATAATATCCGGTTCATTCATATAAGAACCAATGGTCACCGGATGTTCCATATCCAGTAAATCTACTTCCGGTTCACGATTTCCGATAAATGCTCTGACCGTTTCATCGGATTCAAAAACCTCACACCGCCGTTTCTGATGGCTTGTAAAAAATCCGTCAAAGGCTACGATCACCGGAAGATTCACTTTCTCTGCCAGCTTCAGACCACAAATATTCATATCATAGACAGCCTGAGGTGTATCGGCAAATAAAATAATCCATCCTGTATTCAGCGTGTACATAATATCACTGTGATCCCCCTTAATGGATAAGGGTCCTGAAACGGTCCGGCATGCCACATTCATCACCATAGGAAACCGGGTCCCCGACTGAACCGGAAGCTGTTCCAGCGCATATAAAAGGCCATTGGCGCTGGTGGCGTTAATTACTCTTCCGCCACAGGCCGAAGCGCCGTAACAAATGCCCGCCGCACTGTGTTCGCCTTCCGCGGCGACCAGGGATATATCGTGGAGACCTTCGGCCCTCATGGCATCCAGATTTTCCGCAATCTGGGTGGAAGGCGTAATCGGATAATAGCCCATCACATGATAATTAATCTGTTTTGCCGCATAGGCTGCCAATTCATTACCGCTATCAAAAAGCACCTTCTGCGGTGCGCGTTTTATTTTTTCTTCCGTCATTATTTCACCCCTCCGTCCGCACGGCGTTCTGCCAGATAGCCTTCGCTGGTAATATAGGCGTCGGCTCCTTTTTCTGTCCATCGAATATTGGTTGCCACTAAATCCTTATCCGGGGTAAACCATTCCGGATTTGGATGCTCCGCTTCTTTCCCGGCAACGAGGGCATTCGTCGGACAGACATCCACACAGCGCAGACACCCCTTGCAATAATGATAATCCAGTCCCCGGTTCATCATACGTTCTTTTCCCCGGTATTCCCCCTTTTTAAATTGAAATACCATATCGGGACACGTGGAATCGCACAGTCCGCAGTGGATACATTTCGATTCATCAAACAGAGGCATATACCCGCTTCGGGATGGCGACAAATCGTTGGACGCCATACTTCCCGCCAGAGGATTGACGCCGCCAATCGGCGCATTTTCATAGCCCCAGACAAGCTTTTCTCTTTGCTCGCCCGGTTCCGGCACATTTTTCTTCCCCATAGTCACCTTTTCTGCCAGAGCGTATCCTGCCATGAGTCCCTTAAAATTCACTTCCAGCAAATCCGGATATTTTTTACCGATGATTTCTTCCACCATCCGCCGTCCCGCATCCATAAGATTCTGGCCCTGCAAAATTTCTTCATTTTCCAGCGCCTTAAACATAGCGCCAAGCATGATCATATTCATCCGGCTTTTTGTCTGCATGGCAATGGAAATACCGTCCAGAAAATAAATTTCTCCCGACAGCCATGGATAATTTTCTGCCAGCCCATAGGCTGTTTCCGATGTATTTACAATCATTTTTCGCGGCATCTCTTTCATATCGTCCCATGGGTAATTTTTCAGAATATTTTCCTGAAAAATACCGAGAATATCCGGCTCCTGAACCGGGCTGTTAATGAGTATTTCCTGATCACCTTCGCACCAGCGTACAAAGGCGCTGACGGGCGAACCCCTTTTTTCGGAACCATAGCTTGAAAAGGCCGAGCCATTCAGTCCCAGATATTTGACACCCAATTCACCCAGCATTTTTCCACACAAATTTGCGCCAAGACCTCCGAAGCTTTCCAGACGTATTTCAAAATAAGTCCTGTCCTTCATTCCTATTTCCTGCCTTCCTTTGATTTAAGGCTAGTATGTGCATATTTAGACCGAGTATTCAAAAAAAAGAGACCGGGTTTCTTTTACAGATAACCTGATCTCTTTCAAACTAAACCGGCATAGATGCCGACAATAATTTTTTTGTATACGCGTGTTTGGGATTGCCAAAAACCTCTGCCACTGTGCCTGTTTCTACAATCTCCCCTTCATACATCACCGCCACCTTCTGGCATACTGCCTGGATAACCTCCAGATCATGGGATATAAAAAGCATGGCCACATGATATTTTTCATTTGCCCGGAGCAGAAGCCTCAAAATCTGAGCCTGAACAGAAACATCCAGCATAGATGTCGGTTCATCGCAGATCAACAGTTTCGGATTCAGTGACAGCGCTCTGGCAATGGCAATACGCTGTGCCTGGCCGCCGCTGATTTCATGGGGATATTTATGCCACTGGTCTTCCGGAATCCCAACCCGGCCCATCATATGACCAATCATTTCTTTTTCACTTTTATGCCGATTCAAATGGTAGAGACGAATGGGTTCGGCGCAGGCAAAATAAATATCCTTTCTCGGATGGAAGGTTAATTGGGGATGCTGGAAAACCACCTGAATCTCCCGGCGCAGTTCATGCCACTCTCTGGCATTCGCTTTCACCAAATCCCGTCCCTCATAGGAGATATGGCCTGAAGACGGCTTTAAAAGCCCGGCGATCATCCGGGTCACCGTTGTTTTTCCCGAACCGCTCTCACCGATAAGCCCGAAGATTTCCCCCGCTTCAATCCGAAAGGATACGTCTTTCACCGCTTCTGTTTTCCGTTTTCCCAAAAAACCCGATGTATAGGTTTTATTTAAATGACAGACTTCAAGCATGACAGCCTTCCTCCTTTATCCCTTCCTGTTGGCAGCGAAAGCACCGGACTGCTCTGCCTTCATCCATTTTATACATTTCAGGAACCTCCCGGCTGCATCGTTCCCCCTTCTGACTGCACCGGGGTGCAAACCGACAGCCTTCAGGTATCGCCGAAAAAGACGGCATAAATCCTTCCATTACCTGAAACCCTCTGGACGGCATAGCGTCAATCAGACCCTTTGTATAGGGGTGTTTGGGATCATTCAGAATCCGGTCCGTATCTCCCATTTCCACCATCTGACCACAGTACATGACCCCGATTCGGTCCGAAACCTGCCGGGCCGCACCAAAATCATGGGTAATCAGAAGCATCGAACATTTCATGTCGTTTTTCATCTGGCACAACAGATCAACCACTTCTTTTCTTAAAATCCAGTCAATGGCCTTTGTCGGCTCATCGACTACAAGAAGCTTCGGTCCGGTGACGGCCCCCATGGAAATAAGAACCCGCTGATTCATTCCCCCGCTCAGCTGACTGGGATAGGCATTATACACATCCTTTTCCTTCGGAAGTCCGAGACGGTGAAAGGTTTTATAAATTTTGCTTTTTATCCCCTGCCATTTTTCTTTACTCTGATGATTCCCCAATGTAACGCACTCCGCCACCTGATCTCCGACTTTCATCAACGGATCCAGTGATGTGGAAGGACTCTGGGGTACTGCGGCAATTTCTCTGCCACGCAGCCGGTCAAACCCATCCTCACTGAGTCTCAGAACTTCCGTCCCTCTGTAGTAAATCTCCCCCTCAACGACCGCATTTTCCGGCAGCAGTCTGAGGATGGAGCTTCCGGTCACCGACTTTCCACAGCCCGTTTCTCCCACAAGAGCCACGACTTCATTTTCACGGATATCCAGAGAAACACCGTCAAGCACAGAAATTTTCTGATTTCCCATCAAAAATCCTACATTTAAATTTTTTATTTCCAGTATTTTTTCCATATCAATCCGTCCTTATCACGTCTTTCATCCGGGGATCCAGCCAGTCCCGAAGACCATCTCCCAGCATATTAAAGGCCAATGCAGAAACTGCAATCGCCAGTCCCGGGAAAATCGTCAGCCATGGGGCATACTGAAGGTAATCCTTCCCTTCGCTGATCATAACCCCCCAGTCCGGTGACGGCGGCTGGGCGCCGAGACCCAAAAAGCTTAAAGACGCACAGTAGAGGATGATACTCCCAATGTCCAGCGACGCCATAATCAGTACCTTGGAAATAATATTCGGAAAAACATACTTAAAAAGTATCTGAACCGTATTATTTCCAATACTCCGGGCCGCTTCAATATACTCGGCATTTTTAAGCATCAGGGCCTCCCCCCGGGCAATCCGGGCATAGCGTGTCCACTGGATACATATAATGGCGATAATCAGATTCGTCTGCCCGGTGCCGATGATCGTTGAAAGAGCCAGAGCGAAAATCATCGCCGGAAAAGCCAGTAAAACATCAACAATGCGCATGATCACCATATCTGCCACACCGCCCACATAACCGGAAAGCATTCCCAGAACAATACCGACCATTGCGCTGAAAAAAACAACGGCTACCGCCACTGACAGGGAAACCCTTGCCCCCTCAATGACACGGCTCAGAATATCCCGCCCTAAATGGTCTGTTCCGAAAACAAATTCTCTGCAAGGGGCAATAAATTTCTGTGACAGCTCCATTTTCGTCGGATCACAGGGTTCCAGAAGCGGAGCGAAAAAGGTTACAAGTACAAGAAGCACTGAAAGCACCGCACCGATATACAATATATAATTTTTTCGGGTGACCTTCTTTTTCTTTTGTCCTTCCATCAGGCATCCTCCCCGCTGTATTTTAATCTCGGATCCATAGAAGCATAGATAATATCCACAATAAGATTGACAATGGCATAACCGAAGGCAATGATCAATACACAGCCTTCAATCATCGGCGTATCCTTGGCATTTATGGCATCTATCAGAAGTCCGCCAACCCCCGGCCACGAAAAAATATTTTCAATAACCACAGCGCCGCCGAGAACATGACCGATTTGAAGACCGATCACGGTCACAATCGGCGGCAGGGCGTTGCGCAGAGCGTGACGGGTTATAACTTTTCTCCGTCGCATGCCCTTTGCCCGGGCCACCCAGATATAATCCTGATTCACCACATCAAGCATACTGCTGCGCATCATCCGTGCCGTTGACGCCATCATGCCCAGAGAAAGGGTGACCGCCGGAAGAATAATACTTTTTGCTTCAGTCATTCCTCCCACCGGAACCAACTTCAACTTCAGTGCGCAGATGATAATAAGGACCAGCGCTACCCAAAAGGATGGAAAAGAAGATATAAACAATGTAATTATCCGTCCAATATGATCCAGCGGCTTATTGTGATGCAAAGCGCTTAGAATTCCAAAGGGAATCGCAATGGCTACAGATATCAGAACCGCCGTAAGTCCGAGCCGTATCGTATTGGGGACTCTAAGCTTCAACATGTAGGCCACCGGTTTATTATATTTGTAAGATGTCCCCAATTCGCCCCGAAAGGCATTGGATATCCATTCAAAATACTGTTCATATACCGGGCGGCTCAAATCATATTTTCCCCGCACATGTTCCAGATTTTCCGGTGTGACCGCACTCTCCCCACCAATCGTGTAAAGAATTGCTGTCGCTGTATCTCCCGGCGTTACATGCACCGTAAAATAAACCAGAGTTGTCACCGCCCAAAGAACAATCAATACAATCAGTATCCGTTTAACAATATATTTTATCATAATTTTTATGCTCCTGAAATATTTCTCCGGACACAGCGATCATCCCCATGGAAATCCATGAGGATGATTGCCTGTATCTATCTCTATTCTAAAGAGGTTTCGTAAGGAACAATGAAGTCATGGGCAGCTGCATTATACTGGAAGTTCGTCACATCCGAGGAGAGTGCAAACACAGCACCATAAAGGGCCGGTGTAAAAATCGCTGCATCCTCCTGCGCCAGAGCCTGAGCCTCTTTGCTGTACCGGTATTTTTCTTCCATATCTGTTGTCGCCTCGCATTGATCAAGAAGTGTATTCAACGCTTCATTCGTATACCCGATGTCATTGTTTCTGTAATATGTATCCATATAATAAGCCGGTGTCGGAATATAAGCCGATGCTGCCGAATTCAGCGCCATATCAAATTCACCGTTTTTCACCTGCTCGGTCATTGCCGTCCAGTCCAGCACCTCTACCGATGTGTCAATACCAAGTTCGGCATAATATCCCTGGGTTGCCTGAACAATCAGCTGACATCCCGGACGCTTTGTAAAGGTCAGAAGCTTCAGCGTCATTTTTTCGCCATTTTTATCCAGATATCCGTCATTATCACTGTCTGTATATCCGGCTTCTTTCAGGAGTTCCTTCGCTTTGTCCACATCATAATCGTAGGTTTCCACATCGACATTCGCCCATGGCATATCGTCCATCAGCATCCCCTTTGGAACACCGCCAACACCCAAAAGAACATCATTGACAATTTCTTCTTTGTTAATGGCATAAATCAGAGCTTTACGCACCCGTTCATCCTGAAACATTTCTTTTTTCATGTTATATTGATAAAAATAAGTCCGTGCCGTATTGAACTTGGATACCTGAATATTATCTGCACCCGATAATGTTTCCAGATCACTGAAAGGCACGTCCGATGCCACATCAATTTCACCGTTCTGTACCGCAAGGCTTCGTGCGCTGGCATCCGTCATACTGCGGACCACTCGCCGGGTAACATTCGTTTCCACCGGCTGCCAGTAACCGTCATACACAACCGATTCAAAGGTTCCTGAAACTTCATCAAAAGAATCCTGCATAAAGTAACCGGTTCCTACCGCCCTGACAAAATTTCCATTTGCATCCACGGAAGATGGCGCAACCACCACAGTTCCCACATAGGAAAGAGCCGCCGGAAGATCCGTTGTTTTCTTTGACGTCTTAAATTCCAATGTATATTCATCAATTACTTCCACTGATTCGATATATGTGGATCCCGCCAATGCCGGATTGTTTTCAAGAACCCAATCAAAGGACCATTTCACCGCTTCCCCGTTCATTGGTGTGCCGTCATGAAAGGTCACACCTTCCCGGAGTTTAAACCGCCATGTAGTATCGCCGGTCATTTCCCATTCTGTTGCCAGACACGGCTCTAAGGTAAAATCTGAAGCAGCATAAACCAGTGTTTCACATACGCCGCCGACTTCTTTCAGCATGGTTGAAGCCGTTGTATCCGCCACGTCAACGGTTGTCAGCGTGTCCGGGAAGGCAATTCTCAGCACCTTTTCTTCAGCTACTGCATTTTCTGTGCCCGAAGCTTCTGTACCCGCCGCCTTTGTTTCCTTCGTTTCTGAACCGCACCCTGTCAGCATTGCCGCTGACAGCGCCGCCGCCAAAAATAAACTTATGACTCTCTTTTTCATTTTCTTTTTCTCTCCCATTATTTTTTCTTCTTTGTACCACAGAGAACAAACCATGGCTGATACCAGTCTGCATTCCGAACATCATCATTTTTTGCCGTCTCCGGTAATTTGATGATTTTTACATCCTCATAGCCATTATTTTCCATCAGTGCAATCAGTTCTTCATTTTTTGCACCTGCGATTTTCAAGGCATTATCCACTGCCTCATTCTGATAGTAATCTTTTTTAAAAATCGTCATCCCTACATTTTCTTCCATCCGGTTAAAGCAAAACGCCTTGCCGCCGGGCTTTAAAACTCTGGCCCATTCGGCCATGGCAGCTTCCGGCTCTACCAGTGTCCAGATTAACCGGGCATTGACAATATAATCGACTGTCTGGTCCATGAAGGGTAATTCCAGAGCGCTTCCCTTCATAAACACCGTATTCACCTCCCGGGCTGCAGCATGCTCCACTCCCAGAGCCATCATTTTTTCAGAAATGTCCAGACCGATGGATGGATAACCGAGCTGCGCCGTCATATTGGCAAGAAATCCGGTGCCTGTCCCCAGATCCAGAACGGATTTACTTTTATCCGGTCCAAGAATCTTTTCCAGAAATGTCTTCCATACCTCTGTATTTTCCGTATCATGCTCACTGTCAAAATTCTCAGAATAATCATCCCAGTGTTTGCCGATTTTTTCAAGGATTTCCTTTGTTTCCATAATCTGTACCCCTTCCCCTATTTGTTTTGTTATTTTAATAACAAAACCAAAAAAAGCCACGAAAGCTTACATACATGTAAAACCTTCATGGCTTCATTCTTCGTTTTAAAATCTACAGCCTTCGTGACTGCCTTTATAGATTTTAACTTAAATTTACAAAATTGTCAATATTTATTCGATCCGTCAGTCCTTTTGTTCCTGCAGCTGATAAAAATCCCCGCGGTGATCAGCCCCAGAGCACCCACTCCCTGTATCAAAGATATCTGATCTTTTTCGCCCAAAAGAAGGGCCGAAAGAATCACACCGAATACAGGCGTCATAAAACAAAAAACGGCAACTTTGGAGACTGGATTGTATTTTAAAAGCTGACTCCAAACCGTATAGGCCATCGCTGATGCAAAGGCCAGATAAACCAGCATTCCAAAGGCTTTGGCCGACGGTATCGGGATTCTTCCACCCATCATAAAGCCTACGGCAATCATAACCATGCCGCCGATAAAAAACTGATACCCGCTCAACATCACCGGATTATCCTTCCGGGAATAATCCTTCATGATGACCGATGAAAAAGCATAGGCGATGGTCGATAAAAGCACCAGCCCCTCGCCCTGAAAACTGACCTGCATGGACATGCCGCCCGGCGTCATATGGATCAGAACAACGCCGGCAAAACCGATGACACATCCCAGTATCTTTTCTCCCGTCAATTTTTCCTGACGAAAAATGAGACTTGCCGTCAATATGGCAATAAACACATTGGCTCCAACGATAATCGAAGCCTTTGTCCCCGCTGTATGGGCCAGTCCGATATAAAAAAGTATGTATTGCAGAATGGTCTGGAATAAACTGATGACCGCAGCATGCTTCCACTGGATGCTCTTTGGATATAAAAATTTTCCCGATGACAGACTGCCAAACAAAATCACCATCATCCCGGCAAGGAAAAAGCGGCACCCCGCAAAAACAATCTGGGCTGCCGACTCCTCCGAAGCAATATGAAACCATTCATATCCGATTTTTACCCCTGGAAAGGCACTGCCCCAAAGAAAACAGCTCACGCAGGCCAAGAGGCAGACCACCCAGGTTTTTTTTAGATATTTACTCATAACATCCGATACAGATCTTCATATCTGCGGGCCGATGTATTCCATGAAAAATCAACTGCCATGGCCCGGTCAATAATTTTATTCCATTCGCGCTTCCGGTCATAGTAAACATACTTCGCATAATTAATGGCATCCATCATTTCATGGGCATTATAATTGGCAAAGCTGAAACCGGTACCGGTGGACTCATATTCATTATAAGGCTGAACCGTATCCTTCAGACCTCCGGTTTCCCGTACAATAGGCACAGTTCCGTATCTGAGACTCATCAGCTGACTCAAACCGCAAGGCTCAAACAAAGACGGCATGAGAAAGGCATCGCAGGCCCCGTAAATCCGGTGGGAACGCTGGTCTGAATAGAAAATATTTGCCGAAACTCTGTCCGGATACTTCCAGGCAAAATGGCGGAACATATTTTCATATTTACTGTCTCCCGTACCGAGAACAACCAACTGGGTATCCTCTGAACAAATCTGGTCCATCATATAGGCAACCAGATCCAGTCCCTTTTGATCTGTCAGACGTGAGACCAGTCCGATCATAAATTTATGTTCATTCTTCTCTAAGCCCAGTTCTTCCTGTAATGCCAGTTTGTTTTTGACTTTCCGCTTCCGAAAATCAATGGCATTGTAATTATTCGGCAGAGCCGGGTCTGTTTCTGAATTATATTCATCGTAATCAATACCGTTTAAAATCCCGCTGAGCTGTCCTGAACGGGCCCGCATAAGACCATCCAGCCCCTCACCGTAAAACGGCATCTTAATCTCTTCTGCATAGGTCGGGCTTACTGTCGTAATCCAATCGGCATAGACAAGACCGCCCTTTAAATAGTTGGCATCCTTATAGGCCTCCAGTTTATCCGGCGTGAACAAATATGCCGGCAGGCCTGTAATATTCATAATATCCTTCGGATTCCATGTCCCCTGAAATTTCAGATTGTGAATCGTCATCACTGCTTTCATTCTGGAAAAAAAATCGCCATTGCAGAAATCTGTTTTCAGGTACACCGGCACAAGTCCGGTCTGCCAGTCGTGGCAATGGACAACATCCGGCTGAAAATCAATCAGAGGCAGAATGGAAAGGGATGCTTTGCTGAAATAAGCAAACTTCTCTAAATCCCACACACCATCTTCATAAGGCTTATCCCCATAAAAATAATACTCATTGTCGATAAAATAGAATTTAATGCCGCCCCACTCTAATTCCATAACACCGACATACCGACTTTCTCCGGCAAAATCCATATAAAAATGGGTTCGGTACTTCATCTGATTCCGGTAATGTTCAGGAATCGCCCGGTATTTTGGGATAACAACACGGACATCAAATTCATTTTTATTAAAGGATTTTGGTAAAGTTCCTGCAACATCCGCCAATCCTCCCGTTTTAATAAATGGGACCGCTTCCGATGCGACAAATAATATCTTCTTCATAATAAATCCGTTTCCTCCCTCAACTCCATATATTGTATATATTATACAATATTTAAACGAACTTTGAAAGATATTTATTTATCTTCACCCTTTTGTTTTATACTCCAGACGCATTTTGTCGGAAATAAGTGCAATAAATTCAGAATTCGTCGGTTTCCCTTTACCGGTGCTGATTGTATAACCAAATAATTCATTGATCGTATCCATCTTTCCACGGCTCCAGGCTACTTCAATAGCATGGCGGATGGCCCGTTCCACCCGGCTCGGCGTTGTCTGATTCATCTTTGCGATGGTCGGATACAGCACTTTCGTAATGGAATTGATTACTTCTCTGTTTTCTACCGACATGATAATCGCATCTCTTAAATACTGGTATCCTTTGATATGGGCCGGAACACCGATTTCATGAATAATATTGGTTACATCCGTTTCCAGATTCTGAGGTTTATACTCGTTTCCCGCTTCGGCGACAAGTCCATGCCGGTTATGTACCAGCTTAAATGACTTTGAACGCTGAATCTGCTTGATTTTGTTCAGAATGACCTCATTGTCAAAAGGCTTCATAATATAATAACTCGCCCCCAGAGCAAAGGCATCTTCTGTGATATTTTCCTGACCGATCGCTGAAATAACAATAAATTCCGGTTTCTTCTTCAAATTAACTTCCGAATTAATCTTCTGCATCACTTCAAGACCATCTAATTTGGGCATAATCAGATCGAGAAGAACGATGTCCGGTTCCTTTTTATGGATTAAATCCAAAGCCTGCAGCCCATCGCCGCCTTTGCCAATCACAGAAATATCGCTGTCTTCATTCAGGATATTCTCCAAAAGCGTCAGCATCCGTTCATTATCGTCCACAATCGCCACATTGATCTTATTCACAATAATCTCCTCCTTGATTTCATCAATAATTTTCGTCATTTTGTCCACCAAAAACCATTTGTATTATATTATCTTGAAATGGCTTACTGCAAGACTAACCAATCGCAATGTTCGACGGTCCGGTCTATAACCCGACACTGCCTGACCGACATCGACATCTTTCCTCAGACATTTCAAAGATTTTCTGTAAAATCCCCGGAATCTTTATACGTCCCCCGACCGGTATGTATCATAAAGAACTTTCTTCAAATGCTTCCGGATCTTTTATCTCATAACGCCGTTTCCACTCTTTTGTCCGGTCATTCCGCACGATCTCTGATGAATGGCCCGATAAAAACTGTACCAGCGGATAAATATCAACCCATATTTCATTATTTCCCTCCCGCTGGGATTCATCAAAAATAAGCTGGAGTCCCAGATGAAGATGACAAATATCAATATTGTTGACATTCTCTTTCGTGCTGTAGCCTGTACGTCCCATGTATCCGATCACATCACCGGCCTGCACAATATCGCCTTCCGAAAGTCCTTCGGCATAGGGCCGGTTCTGCCGGAGATGGGCATAATAGTAATAACGTTTCCCGTCAAAGCTGTCGATACCGATACGCCAGCCGCCATACTGGTTCCATCCAAGGGCCCGGATACGCCCGCTCTCGACCGCAATAATCGGTGTGCCGACCTGGCCCATTAAATCATGACCAAGATGACGCCTCTGATAGCCATAACTTCTTGAAACGCCAAAATCATCGCCGTCTGTATAGGAAAAGCCCTTGGCAATCGGACTGAAGGCCTTTAATCCGTACATCTGCTGCCACGCCTGCTCCCCTCCGGTGCCATCGGTCTCTATCTCATAATTTCCAACCATACCGCCGAGAACGGCCCCATAGGCTTCCCGGTAATAATCATAATATTTCATATCGGACGTCAGCTTTTCAATGCCCTGTTCCCGGATTTTTTCCACCGCCTCCTTCATATCTTTTTCTTTATATTTGCTGAAATCACCGCCGTATTTTACCGCCAGCAGGGCAAGCAGGTCCACCCAGTCCAAATGGAGATTTTCGCCATAGGTTTCCACGTCATAGGTATAAGCGTGTTCCATTGCCTCCCGGGAGACATTAAAATCCACCCATTGGATATAATCCACTTCTTTTTGCGCTTTTGCCTGCCCCTCCGCCGGTCTTGTCCCCTCATAATATCTCAAAATTCCAAAAACAGTTAAAAACACCAACAGACATATTTCCGCCCAGATTATATCTCTGGTCTTATTTTCCATCCTTCTCCGCCTTTCTGAAAATTATTTCTCCAGAACAATTTATGCCACGGAAGAAAGCATCATTCATAAGCCCGCAGAAAAAAAGCAGACGGTTTTACCCATCTGCTTTTTACCCCACTTTTCATATTTTACAGGAAAATATATTTTAAAATAAACAATATTGCCAGTACATACATCAGCCAGCTGATTTTTTTCTCCTTAAATTTTCCGGTAAGCAGATTAATGCCCACATAAGAGAGTACACCCATCGAAATCCCCTCGGAAATACTGTAAAAAAATGGCATCGCAATAATACATACGAAACACGGAATGGATTCACTAAAATCATGAAAGTCAATATTGACCACATTTGTCAGCATATAAAAACCAACAATCACTAGGGCCGGCGCTGTTGCAAAGGCCGGAATTGCCAGGAAAATCGGTGAAAGGAAAAGGGACAGGCCGAAAAGCACCGCTGTTGTCAATGCTGTCAGACCGGTACGTCCGCCCTCTGTCACACCGGAAGCACTTTCAACAAAGGTTGTTGTCGTGGAAGTGCCAAGGACAGCGCCGGCTGTGGTAGCTACAGCATCGGCCATCAGAGCGCCTTTGATTCTCGGCAGTTTTCCCTCGTCATCCAGCATCTCTGCCTTGGAAGCCACACCGATCAGTGTTCCAATCGTGTCAAATAAATCGACAAACAAAAATGCAAAAATAATGACAAGGAAATTTAAGGACATAACCCCTGAAAAATCCAGTTTGAAAAATACCGGCGCCAGACTTGGAATCCCAATGCCATTGCTGAAATCCGGCAGCAGGCTATAAAAACCAAGTTCCGGATTCGGAACATAAATTCCGGCAAACTGACAGATAATCCCAAGAATCCATGTCAGCAAAATTCCCCAGAGGATATTGCCTTTCACATCTTTTACGACAAGAATCGCTGTCACAATAATCCCGATAATTGCCAACAGCACTGTAATTCCCACATCACTGAATGCGGCATCCACGCCATTCGCCAGATTATATCCCTGAATAGAAAACAACTCTACCAGAGTCGCACCACCAATGGTGATATTCGCATTTTGAAGCCCGATAAACGCGATAAAAAGTCCGATTCCCACACTGACCGCTGCTTTCAGATTTTTCGGGATCGCATTAAAAATAGCTTCCCGGACATTTGTTACGGAAAGAATAATAAAAATAATGCCTTCGACAAATACAGCCGTCAATGCTGTCTCCCAGGAATATCCCATGCCAAGAACTACCGTATAGGCAAAATATGCATTCAGTCCCATTCCCGGAGCCAGTGCAAAAGGATAGTTTGCAAAAAGAGCCATACATAATGTACCCACCAAAGAAGCCAAAGCCGTTGCTGTAAACACGGCCCCCTGGTCCATCCCTGCGGCTGCAAGAATCCCCGGATTAACAGCAAGAATATAAGCCATCGTCATAAAGGTCGTAATCCCGGCCAGTATTTCTGTCTTTACATTGGTGTGATTCTCACTGAGTTTAAAAATTTTTTCTAACATCTGTTTTCCTCCTGTGTCATTTGATACAATATCCAGTGTATCAAATGACACTGCCAAAGTAAATGAATTTATTTTTTAATATACCTTTTTTACGCTCATTTATACATCATTCCAGTGTAAAGCCCATTCCCACAAGCATCTCTTTATCTTCTAAAATACCGTTGCCCGAAGTCGTCAGCATATCCCCTGTAATGGCCCCGTTGGCACCGGACTTAAAAACTTCTGCTCCGGAATTTTTCATAAGTATTCTTCCTGCCGCCAGCCGTATCGAAGCCCTTGGATTCAAAAAACGGAACATGGCAACCGTACGCCGTATTTCATCTTCTGACAGGGCAGGAAGGTTTTCATAAACCGTCCCTTTTATCGGTATCAGCACATTGATCGGTATAGATTCCACACGAAGCTCCGACAAAGTCTGCGCCATGTCAATCCTGTCCTGAAAGGTCTCTCCCATGCCGATAATTCCTCCGGAACACACGGACATTCCTGCCGCATGGGCCCTTTTGATCATGGAAACCTTATCCTGAAAGCAATGGGTCGTGCATATGTTCGGAAAATTGCCCTCGGATGTCTCTATATTTGCATGATATCTTTCCACGCCGCTGTCCTTCAGCGCCGCAAGGGCTTCCTCGGTAAGAAGGCCGTGAGACGCACAAAGTTTTATTGAAAGTTTCGACTTTATTTCCCGGTATGTCTCACAGGCCTTTGTTAAATCCGCTCCCTCAAGCCCACGGCCTGCGGTTACAATCGAATAGCGGTGAACCCCCTTTTCCGCATGCATCCGGCAGTCCTCCACGATCCCCTCTCTGTCAAGAAATTCATAGGTATTGATATCCGCGGAATGAAATGAACTCTGAGCACAAAATTTACAGTCCTCACTGCACCGGCCGCTGCGTCCGTTAACGATCGAGCAAAGCTCCACGGTCTTTCCACAAAATGCTTCGCGTATCCTGTCTGCCTGGAAGCACAGCCTTTCCAAATCTGTTTTTTCAAAAAAGCTTAAATCATCTCCCCTTCCCGGTTCTTTTCCCGATATGATTTCATCTGCAAATTTTTGAATATCCATAACTATAGCCTTTCCTTTCCTAGACGTTTACAAACTTCGCCGCCAACAAAAACGCCGGCATATATCTTGATCAAATCTCCGGGAATATAAGGGATAACTCCGGCCATCAGCGCTTTTTCGAAAGTCAGATGGGCCTGAAACGCCAGCCATCCCGTCCCAAAGGCATAGGCTGCCACCGTTCCGAGCATCATTCCCAAAATACAGAGCCCGAACCGCCCCCGGAACCGTTCTGAAAACCAGCCTCCTATAACAGCCATAAAAATAAATCCGATTAAATATCCTCCGGTAGGCCCGAGAAGCCTGCCCGGTCCTGCTGTAAATGCCGAAAATACAGGTACGCCGGCAAAACCAATCATCAGATACACCAGATAACTCAGTGTTCCCTGTTTCCATCCGAGAATCATCACCGTCAGATAAATGGCCAGATTTGTAAAAGAAATGGGTACCGGAGAAACCGGTATGGCAATGGACAATGGACCGAGAATACAGATGATTGCCGACATAAGGGCAATTAATGTTAACTTCTGTGTCTTCGTATGCTGCATAAAAAAATCCGCTCCTTCACATTTTCTATATTCATTAGCATTTTAATATAACGGATTTTAATTGTCAACTTTTTTTATTTTTAAGTTAACATTATATTTTTAAAAATGCTGTACAAAATCTGAGAGACTCTGTACAGCGTCTTTTTATCCGTTAAATTTTTATCCAAATAATGGTGTGGAATAATACCGGTCTCCACTGTCCGGAAGAAGTACCACAATGGTTTTTCCCTTATTCTCAGGACGTTTGGCCAGTTCAATGGCTCCATACATGGCAGCTCCGGAAGAAATACCCACAAGAATTCCCTCGCTTTTCGCAATGCGTTTTCCCATTTCAAAGGAATCCTCATTTTCGATTCGAATAATTTCGTCATAAATATCCGTATTTAAAACCTCCGGTACAAATCCGGCGCCAATGCCCTGAATTTTATGAGGACCGCCTTTTCCTTCGGAAAGTACCGGTGAACTTTCAGGCTCTATGGCAACAATTTTCACCTCCGGATTCCGGGATTTCAGATACTCACCGACCCCGGTAACCGTTCCGCCTGTACCCACGCCTGCAACAAAAATATCCACATGGCCATCCGTATCCTTCCATATTTCCGGCCCCGTTGTTTTTCTGTGTGCCGCCGCATTCGCCGGATTCACAAACTGTCCCGGAATAAAACTGTTTTCAATCTCTGCTGCGAGTTCATTGGCTTTTTCAATAGCACCTGTCATCCCCTTCGAACCATCCGTAAGAACAACCTCGGCGCCATAAGCCTTCAGCATATTTCTGCGTTCGACACTCATCGTTTCAGGCATTGTCAAAATAATCCGGTATCCCTTCACCGCTGCAATCGATGCGAGACCAATCCCCGTATTTCCCGAAGTCGGCTCAATAATTACGGCTCCCGGCTTTAAAATCCCGCGGCTTTCCGCATCCTCAATCATCTCTTTTGCCGCCCGGTCTTTCACACTTCCCGCCGGATTAAAGTATTCCAGTTTCATCAGTATCGTTGCTTCCAGTTTCAAATCCTTTTCAATATTCACGGCTTCTACCAATGGTGTATTACCGATTAATCCCAATGTACCTTTGTAAATATTAGCCATCGAAGTACCTCCTTTTATTCCTACTATTTCTATATGATTATCGTGTTTTCATGATAATACATGGATGATTGTTTGTCAAGCCCTCAAATAAAAAACGTTTTCATCCCTTCCTGAACGAAAACGTTTTTTATCTTTATATGCACTTATCCCTGTTTACATGCCGTATTTGCCGCATCAATGGCTTCCGAAGCACTGCCGCAGCTCGATTCCACCCGGTAAACCCCCGATCTTATTTCCAGTTTTATTTCCGGAAGCTGCTCCTCATAGACTTCTGTAAATTTCCTCTTCAGATGCTCTATAACCTCTGATATATCTGCGGAAGCACTATAAGGCATAAACAGTATAAACTGATCGGCCACCGCACGGGTAAAATAAACATTTGATGCATCCTTCAGCGCTTCAACAACATAGCTGCTGAATGCCTTCAGCAACTGATCCCCGGCACTGTAGCCATATTTCTCATTTACTTTCTTGAAATCGGCAAAGTTCATATAGATCATCATATAGGAATCCCCATATCCTCCGACAATAATCCGTTCTGCCTCCTCCCGGAATCTGGAAAAGGATATCAATCCTGTTAACGAATCAAACTCAGTAAATGACAGATCCACCGAATGAATGGCATTCATCGCCTGATTCTTCGCAAGATGGGCGGAAATGATTTTTGTCACTTCACCAAGCTGTTTCCGGTTCTGCCTCGACCAGTACCGCTTATCCTGACAGGTCACGTAGGAAATAGCCCCGGTATACTGCCCCTCACAATACATGGCTGCATATACCACCGTTTTAGCACCGCCCTGCATCAGAAGATTTTCTGCATCTTTTGAATACATAGACATATTATCATGCTGAAGTACCGTCGTTCCATATTCGTCATAGCTCTGAAACAGTGTAAGAAAATCCTCTTTCGTAAAGCCTCCCGGCGCTCCAAGCACTTCCGGCGCTTTATCCGATACCCATTGGTACTGGCGCCCTGCCCACTTATCTTTGACATTTGTACGAACGACTGTAATCCGGTCAAGATGCAGACGTATACCGATAACCTTAAGCAGCAGACTGATAGCGGCATTAAAGCTGTTCATCTTTTCAAAAATTTCAAAGGCTGTAGAAACAATATCATTTCTCAGATATCTGGCATCAATGTCTTCCGCCCACACCGCCTCGTCTTTGTCCATAACCTCAAACTGTTTAAGATTATCGCAAAAAGCATATCTGTTTTTTCCTTTTTCCTTCGCCCTGTATAATGCCCAGTCCGCATTTTCAAAAAGCTGGTCATAATTATAACCGGAAATATTCTCCGGCAGAAAACAACCGCCCACACTGCAGGTCAATGAAAAATTATTTTCTGAAAAGGTCTGTTTCCGCACCGACTGAACTAACTGCATGGATTTTTTTAACAGATTTTTATGATCGATGGCTTTCAAAAGAACAACAAATTCATCTCCTCCGGAACGCATAATAATGTCCTTTGGATCAAATACTTCTATAAATAAGCCGGCCAGCTTTGCTAATACTTCATCACCAAAAAGATGACCATAGGTATCATTGACATCCTTAAAATAATCAATATCGACAACCAGCAGACCACAGGAATCATAGGGATTTTTATGATCCAGATATTCGTTAATCAGCTTCTTTCCGTAAAAATAATTATAAAGCCCCGTCAATGCATCTCTCCGCGCCTGACTTTCAAGCTTTTTGTCTTTCACACCGTCTCCGGTAATGTCCCGGACGCAGCCCACGATGGAAGCTGCGACCCCGTCTGCTCCGTTAACCATCGTTCCCAACAAAGATTTTTCAGATATATTGCCGTCTTTTCCAATACAACGAAACTTTACAGAGTTTTCATAGCGCCCCTGATAAAACTCAATAAGTTTCCAACGGTCTTCCGGATGTATCGCTTTGGTTTTTTCCACCCGTGAGAGATAATCCGGTATTTCTTCCTTCGGCTGAAGCCACTCATCATATAAAATCACTGTATCTTTTTCCGGAAAATATTCAAACACCGATATACAGCCACGTTTCAAAACAAGTGCAAGTTTTTTTATATCCATGTAATGTTTTCCTTTCCTATCGCTAATTCTGTATTTCTACATAATTATAGTCGCTTTAACGACCATAGTCAATATTGCGACTATATCCTATTCTAAATATAGAACAGTAACAAAGTACAAAGGAGCCCTTTTTTTGATTGATTATCATCCATTTTGGATAACCCTAAAAAATTCAAAAGAATCAACCTATACTTTAATCAATACACATCATCTGTCCAGTTCCACCCTTGATAAATTGAGAAATAACAAGCCGCTGACAACGACAACACTGAATGATCTGTGCCGGATTCTTGACTGCAGGATTCAAGATATCGTCCAATATATTCCGGTCGAAAATGATCAGAAACTATAGGGGATTCTATACGCTTATTATACTATTTTTTTCTTCCTTAAACAATATATCACCTATAGCTTTTCCATTGTTTATTTCTATTGAAAACGCAGCAATCTTTGACAGAATACCGAGGATAAAAAATGAAACTATCGAAATTACCAAACACTTTGTCCGCCGAAGACGTATTGACAGACTGTGTACGCATTCTGGCCACTGAGCCGGACTTTAACATTGCCGTCAATAAATTTCTGGAATATATCGGACATTTTTATCAGGCAGACCGTGCCTGTATTTTTGAATTTAATTTTGAAAACCGGACGATTCGAAATTCCTATGAATGGTGCATCTCCAATGCGGGAAGAGAACTCCATAGTTTACAGTCCGTTTCCATGGAATGCATTTCCGAATGGATTCATCGATTTAAGGAATCCGGCGAATTTTTTATGTCTTCACCCAACAACGATTCCACACTGCCTTCCCCGGAATATGAACTATTTAAAAACCGGGAAATTTCAGGCCTGATGTCCGCACCGCTTATGAAAGCCGGTAAAATTATCGGTTTTCTCAGCGTTGACGATCCCCATACGCATACCGATGATTTGACGCTGCTTCGCTCATCTGCCCATTTTATCACTATCGAACTTGAAAAACGTCAGATGGTAAACCATCTGCATCGTGCCAGCTTTACAGATTTTCTTACCGGCTTAAAAAACAGGACCCTCTACATCCGGGCCATGGAAAACTACGATCATAATCCCCCGGACTCTCTGGGTGTTATTTTTATCGATGTTAACGGTATGAAACGCAATAACGATACCTATGGTCACAAATACGGCGATGAAATTCTGATTCAGATATCCGATATTCTAAAAAAACACGCACCGGAAAATTCCTATCGTATCGGCAGCGATGAATTCGTTATTTTTCTGGAAAATACAGATAAAAAAACCTTCGAAAAAAAAGCCTTTATGTTAAAAACAGAGCTGAAGGCACACAAAACCTTTAAGGTTTCTGTAGGAAGCGTGTGGCAGCAGGGCCATTTAAATATCCCGGCCCAGATTTCCCATGCCGATGAAATAATGTACGCTGAAAAACAATCTTACTATAAAGAAACCTTTACCAATGGTTTTTCCGTTCGTTCCGGCATTGCCGATGATATTCTGCAGCAAATTAAAGAGCATCAGTTTTTGGTCTGTTTTCAGCCGCAGATAAATCTACGTACAAAGGAAATTATCGGCGCCGAAGCCCTTGTCCGTAAAAAAGGAGCCGATGGCCGTATGATTCCGCCGTATAAGTTCATCCCTTATTATGAGATGGAAGGCGTCATCCGCCATATAGACTTATTTGTACTGGAAACCGCCTGTGCAGCCATCCAAAAATGGCACAGGGCGCATATCGGCCTGTGTATCTCTGTGAATTTTTCACGGGTAACCCTGATGGAGCCAAATATCCTTCAAACAATTCTGGGTATTTGCAGTCAGTACCATGTTTCCCCTGCTTTCATAACCATCGAGATTACAGAGAGCATCAGTAAGCTGGACTTTGATACACTGGGAACCTTAATCCATGCATTCCGGGATGCCGGTTTTCGGATTTCCCTGGATGATTTTGGCTCAAAATACTCAAATCTTTCCATTTTAACAGCCATTGACTTTCATGAAGTTAAATTGGATAAATCTCTGATTCAGGATCTGACCAAAAACAAAAAAAGTCAGATTGTTATGAAAAATACCATTCAACTATGCAGGGAATTTGAACATACCTATTCCCTTGCCGAAGGGATTGAAACCCGGGAGCAATTGGACATGCTGATGGCGTACGGCTGTGAATTCGGCCAGGGCTTCCTTTTCTCAAAGCCGCTGCCCCTTGAGCAATTTAACGCCCTGTTGAAAAAAATCCCCTATCCAGCCCTTTAAATACAGAAAATCTGATGGCAGGCCTTTCAGCACAAGGCCTGCCATCAGATGTCATATTTTTATAAAAGTTCTTTTCTTAATATCTCCGGAGATTTTTCGGAGATAAGTCCCGGCGCAATATCAAAGACCGTCTTAGCCCCACAATCACCTTTCTCAGAAAGTCTGTGAGCAGCCCGTGCATAGGCAACAAGCACACTGGAGGTGAATTCCGGATTTGAATCCAATTTCAGAGAATATTCAATCACATGTTTATTTCCGCTTCTTCCGGTCTCTCCGGTGCGGATAACAAATCCACCATGAAGCATCTTGCTGTGGTTTGCTTTCAGCTCTTCCTCTGTAATAAAATGTACGGTTGTATCATAGTCCGCAAAGTAATTCGGCATTTCCTTAATCGTCTTTTCAATCAATGCCTTATCTGCGCCTTCTTCTGCGACAACATAACACTCTCTCAGATGTTTTTCCCGGGTTGAAAGTTCCGGTTCACTGCAGCTTCGCACCTTTTCTACAGCCTCTTCCACAGGAATTGTATACTGAATGGCATTTTTTACGCCTTCAATCCGCCGGATGGCATCGGAATGTCCCTGACTCACACCTTTTCCCCAAAATGTGTAGCTGCTTCCCTGTACAAGGATCGATTCCGCATAAAGCCGGTTAATGGAAAACATTCCCGGGTCCCAGCCAACAGAAATAATGCTCACATTATTTCCTGCTTTTGCAGCCGCATCTACATTTGCAAAATATTCCGGAATTTTTGCGTGTGTATCAAAGCTGTCAATCGTGTTAAAGTTTTTCGCAATCTCAGGCCCCATCACCGGAAGATCTGTTGCGGAACCACCGCAAAGAATCATGACATCAACCTTTCCTTTCAGGGTGAGCACATCTTCCAGGCGTACTTTTTCCACACCTTCTGTCAGAACCTCAACACTGTCCGGATTCCGCCGTGTCACAACCGCAGCCAGCTCCATGTCTTCATTTCTTTCAATTGCAAGTTCGACGCCGCGTCCGATATTCCCATAGCCTACGATACCAATTCTAATTTTGCTCATTGTAGTCTCCTTTTATATTTTTTGTACTTTATTTCAATAACGTAACCATTATATCACTCTTTGGGAAAAATGGAAAAAGTTTTTTCTGTGAAAAAGAGCACAGTTTTTCTATCGAATCCGTACTCTCTTTCCACACTTATTTACATATCATAGCCATGGGCCTCTTTCAGCATCATATCCTTTACTTTCATCAGACGAATCTGAGTGCTTCGTTCATTCTCATCCAGCTTCATGGTAATATATTTAATATTTTTTTCCGTTTCAGGAATAATGACGTGCTCCAGCGCATTCACACGCCGCCGTGTTTTTTCAATCTCTGCTGCCATCATCTGACACGCCTTTTCACATTCTGCCAGACGAATCATATCCGGGAGAATATCCGCCAGGGATTTCACAGCGCCATCCAGATCGCTGGAGGTAAATGCAAAGCCATAGGAATAAATATCGTTCTCATCCGCCGTCCGCATTTTATAATCAAAGGTCGGTATATCCACACTCATAACATTCTTTTTCCCCGGATGCAGCTGAACCTCCTGTTTTGGCGCCAGAAGTGCCGTGTGTAATTCCGGTTCGGACATGCCTGCCTTTGCAATAACAAAATTCCGGTTGGCCGATAAAATTCCAGCTTCCACCCGTTTCCGCAGATCCATGTTCTCACGCACAAGATCCAGGTACTGACGCATCAGTTCATCCCGTTTGTCTTTTAAGAGTTTGTGCCCCCGAATGGCAGTAATCCGTTTCTTTTTTAACCGGGTCAGCTCCATACGGGTCGGTGTTACCTGGGTTGATGCCATCAGCCATCACCTACCCTTCATAATACATATCCAGGAATTTATCATCGATACGCTTTAATTCGGTTCTCGGCAGCATGCGCAGTAATTCCCATCCGATACTCAGGGTTTCCTCAATGCTCCGGTCTGTACCATACCCCTGAGACACATATTTCTGCTCAAAGGCATCGGCAAATTTCGCATACATCAGGTCAATTTCCGTCAGTGCCGCCTCACCGAGAATCACCATTAATTCCTTCGCATCCTTGCCCCGGGCATAGGCGGAGAAAAGCTGGTTCATGGTATTTGAATGATCCGCCCGGGTCTTTCCTTCACCGATTCCTTTATCCTTCAGTCGGGACAGGGATGGGAGTACATCGATCGGAGGCATGATACCCCGCCGGTACAGATCACGACCAAGAATAATCTGGCCTTCGGTAATATATCCGGTCAGGTCAGGAATCGGATGGGTCTTATCGTCCTCCGGCATGGTCAGAATCGGAATCATCGTGATGCTTCCCTTTTTACCGTTCTGACGTCCGGCTCTTTCATAAATCGAAGCTAAGTCGGTATACATATATCCCGGATAACCACGGCGTCCCGGAACCTCTTTACGGGCTGCGGAAACTTCACGGAGAGCATCCGCATAGTTGGTAATATCTGTAAGAATAACGAGAACATGCATATCCTTTTCAAAGGCCAGATATTCTGCAGCGGTCAAAGCCACACGGGGTGTGGAAATACGCTCAATGGCCGGGTCATTGGCCAGATTCACAAACAATACGGTTCGGTCAATGGCTCCGGTCTCTTTAAAGCTTTCAATAAAGAAGTTGGATTCCTCAAAGGTGATACCCATCGCCGCAAAAACAACGGCAAAGTTTTCATCCGTTCCGAGTACCTTGGCCTGTCTTGCGATCTGGGCTGCCAACTGGGCATGGGGCAAACCAGATGCGGAGAAAATCGGCAACTTCTGTCCCCGAACCAGTGTATTCAGGCCATCAATGGCGGATACACCGGTCTGGATAAATTCTTCCGGATAACTGCGGGCTGCCGGATTCATCGGCAGACCATTGATATCCATCCGGGCATCGGGCAAGATAGCCGGACCGTCATCAATCGGCGTTCCCATACCGTCAAAGACACGGCCGAGCATATCTTCGGATACGCCCAATTCCATGCTTCGTCCGAGAAAACGCACCTTACTGTTGGACAGGTTGATGCCTGTCGAGCTTTCAAACAGCTGAACAAGGGCATCACTGCCATTGATTTCCAGAACCTTACAGCGTCTTGTCTCGCCGCCGGCAAGTTCAATCTCTCCCAATTCATCATAGGAAACATTCTCAACGCCACGCACAAGCATTAACGGCCCTGCGACTTCCTGAATCGTTCTATACTCTTTTGGCATTTAGAATCCCTCCTTTCCAAGTATTTCTGCAATCTCTGCTTTCAGCTCTGCCGTTACCTTCGGATATTCTTCATCCAGACTGGCTTCAGGCACATATTTAAACCGGCCGATATGTTCACGCACCGGCATTGTAATCAATTTCTGCAGCGGTGCTCCTTTTTCAAGGGCTGCAACGGCCTCTTTATAAAAGGACACCACCAGATTCATCATCATATACTGTTTCTTTAATGAAGAATAGGTATCGACATCATGGAAGGAGTTCTGATGTAAAAAGTCTTCACGAATCGACCGTGCCGCTTCCATCTTCAGACGATCCCCTGCAGACAGGGCATCCATACCG
>DBGCEW010000105.1:0-5788 GCA_048357495.1 Frisingicoccus sp. | reverse complement strand
GATTTACAGCTATTTTTCATCCTTCGGAAAGATGGAAGTCGTGCCGGAAAGCCTGATCAATGCGGTAACGGTGGTCAGCGGAAGTTCTCCGGCCTTTGTCTATATGTTTATTGAAGCCCTGGCAGACAGCGCTGTAAGAGCAGGTATGCCGAGGGATAAAGCCTATGTTTTTGCGGCTCAGGCAGTGATGGGCTCTGCCAAAATGGTCCTCGAAACCGGAGAGCATCCGGGCAAATTAAAGGATAATGTCTGCTCACCGGGAGGAACGACTATTGACGGTGTTGCGGTTCTTGAAGAAAGAGGTCTGCGGAGCGCTGTGATCGAAGCGGCGGCGGCGGTTTATGACAAGTGTAATCGTATGTAGAGGGTTTTGGATATGGAAGAATGTAAACGGATTAAAAGAGAATTGATGTATCACGGTGTGGTTGTGGATTTTTATAAGGACACGATGAAGATGCCAAACGGTCATGAGGTAGAATGGGATTTGATTTCCCATAAAGGCGCAGCCGCAGTGGTGGCGGTAAAGGATGACGGAACACTTTTTATGGTGACCCAGTACAGAAATCCTCTGGAACGGATGACACTGGAGCTGCCTGCCGGCGGTCTGAATTCCAGGGAGGAACCGCCGGAAGTCTGTGCCCTTCGGGAGCTGGAAGAGGAAACGGGGCATATTGCGGGAAAGATGGAGCATCTTATGGATATATTTACCACGGTTGCTTTTTGTGATGAAAAGATATCCCTTTATGTGGCGACGGATTTAAAACCGTCCCGTCAGAATCTGGATGAGGATGAGTTCCTGGATGTTGTATCTTATCCGGTCGAAGAGTTGATTCAGATGATTTACGATGGCAAAATTCAGGACAGCAAAACCATTTGCGGTTTGATGGCCTACTATCAAAAATATTGTTTAAAATAATCTGCGGTATTAAATCCCCGGGCCTGTTCATATAATCATTTATAGAACGGGTCGGGGGATGATTTTATTTTAAAGAATATGAACATGAAAAAGCTGTGGGCGCTGATGATATTTTTCGGAGTTGCCGCCGGAACCATTCTTTTAAATGTTGCGGTGGGCTTTCGGGGGCCGGCTTTGACGGAACAGATGGATCAGTTTCATCGTTTGATTCAGAGTCAGCTGGAGCCTTCTTTAGGACTGTTTCTACGCATTTGTTTTTACAGGCTTGGAACAGCCGTGATTATTCTGTCATGTATCCGGTTTATGGGAAATTATTATATTTTTTATCCGGCAGTTTTTATGATGAGCCTTTCTTTTGGTTATACCCTGTCGCTGTTGAGTTATCATTACGGTATTACAGGTCTGATTTATATGTTTGCCTATATATGTCCTCAATATTTTATCTATATTCCTCTGATTCGGGGGATTCTCAGGGAGATATCGGATCGGATGGACCGGGCTTTTGCAGGCAATGTGCGGCGTACGGCCGTGATTTTTGCCGTGATTTTGATGGGATGTGTCGCTGAAGGCTACGGAAATCCCATAGTCTTAAAAATTATTTTTAAAAATTTTTTATAAAAGAAATCTATATATGGTTAGTGTCGTTACGTAAACCAACATGATATGGTATTTTTGTAAAAAAACTGTAATTTACGTAATATTCTTGTAAAAAAATCCATTGATTTTCTGGCAAATTGTGACTATAATTAGGATAATTACTATACAAATGAGGGTGACAAAGATGTATGAAATAATCGATGGGTTTGTGTGTTATCTGACAGAGGTGAAAAAAGCTTCCGCCAATACAGTCATGTCCTACCAGAGAGATTTGGTCAAATTTAATAAATTTGCAGAAAGTCAGGGGATTCCGGATATTCGCAGGATTAATCCGACGAATCTGAATTCTTATATGCTGTATATGGAGAAAGAGCAGTTTGCCACATCGACGATTTCACGGAATATTGCCACTCTGAAAGCCTTTTACGGATATTTGTACAGGGAAGGGCATATTACAGAAAACCCGGCGGTGAAGTTAAAAGCGCCGAAGATTGAGAAGAAGATCCCGGAAATTCTGACGATGGGGGAAGTGGACCTGCTTTTAAGCCAGCCGTCGGCCACTACCAATAAGGGACTTCGGGATAAAGCGATGCTGGAGCTGCTTTATGCGACAGGAATCCGGGTCAGTGAGCTGATTTCCCTGAAGCTGTCGGATGTCAATCTGAATGGCTCCTATATTCATTGTCAGGACTTTAATAAAGACCGGGTAGTTCCTTTTGGGAATGTTGCCAGAAATGCGCTGAAGGTATATATTCGTGATGCGCGTCCGGCCATGATCACAAATAATGAAGAAGATGCCCTGTTTACAAATTGCAATGGTATTCCGATGAGCCGCCAGGGCTTTTGGAAACTGCTGAAAAAGTATGCAAAAAATGCAGGGATTCAGGCAGATATTACGCCCCACACCCTCAGACATTCCTTTGCTGCCCATTTGGTTGCCAATGGTGCGGATTTACGCTCTGTTCAGGAAATGCTCGGTCATTCCGACATATCCACAACCCAGATATATGCACGGATGAATGGACAGCGTATCCGGGAAGTTTATGCGAAAGCCCATCCACGGGCTTAGTAAAAAAATATGCAAAAGCCAGTCTTTGAAAAATTCGAGACTGGCTTTTTTGGACATATATTTAGCATCTTTCTGCAATTTCATATAAAAGTTTTTCCGAGTCTTCCCAACCAAGACACGGATCGGTAATGGACTGGCCGTAAACATGAGGCTGACAGCCGATTTTCTGAGTGCCTTCAACGAGATAGCTTTCAATCATAACTCCTTTGACCAGATTATGGATATCCGGAGAGAGGGAGCGGCTGTGAAGGACTTCTTTGACAATACGAATCTGTTCTTTAAACTGCTTGTCGGAATTGGAATGGTTGGCATCCACAATCGTTGCCGGATATTTCAGATTTCGCTGGCTGTACATTTCATGGAGCTTCATGATATCTTCATAGTGATAATTCGGGCGGGAACGGCCGTATTTATTCACAGAGCCGCGAAGAATGGTGTGGGCATAAGGGTTGCCTTCTGTATTTACGTCCCATCCTCTGTAAATAAAGTTATGGTTATTCTGAGCGGCCACAACAGAATTCAGCATGACGGAAAAATCGCCGCTGGTTGGATTTTTCATACCTGCCGGGACATCAAAACCGCTGCTTACAAGCCGGTGCTGCTGATCCTCGACAGAGCGGGCGCCGATAGCAACATAGGAAAGGATGTCGGAAAGATACCAGTAATTTTCCGGATAGAGCATTTCATCTGCAATCGGCATTCCATAGGTTTCCAGAGCGTGCATATGGAGTTTGCGGATGGCGATAATACCCTGCAGTAAATCCGGTGCTTTTTCGGGATCCGGCTGATGAAGCATGCCTTTGTAGCCTTCGCCGGTGGTCCTTGGTTTATTGGTATAAATACGTGGTACGATAATAACTCTATCCTTGATTTTTTCCTGAACTTTGGCCAGACGTTCAATATATTCGCAGACCGATGTTTCATTATCTGCGGAGCATGGGCCAATGATTGCCAGGAATTTATCGGATTTTCCGGTAATAACGTCAATAACCTGCTGATCGAGTTCTTTTTTTCTGGCAGCCAGTTCGGCGCTTACCGGGTAAAGCTCCTTAATTTCCTTTGGAACCGGTAATTTTTTCTTGAATTCAAAACTCATTTTACGTTCTCCTTATTAATAGTAAAAAGTCTGTTTCTGATTTTTTATTATAATACAATGCTTTTTGAATGTCAAAATGTATCGACAAAACTTACAGAGGGTACAAAGGTCTTGCATTATACATGGAAAATGGGTAAAATAGAAAGAGTTTTTAGAATGTACAAGCAAAGGAAAACGAAGAAAAAATGAAAATTTTAATCGAAATTACGGCGCTTCTTCTGGCATCTGCCCTGGCTATGATCCTTCATGAATTGCCAAAGTCAGTGATGTATGTGGTGACCAGCCGTCATTGCCGTGCAGGAGATAGACGTCAGATATGGAAATTGCACCGGTATATTGATCCGGTGGGGTGGATTCTTTTTCTCACCTGTCAAGCGGGATGCAGCAGGCCTTATCCTTATCGCCTGAAGGAAAAGGATACCAATATTGCGATTGGGATGACCGGTTTTCTTGCCCTCGGTGTGATGATTATGGCGGGTTATGCCCTTCAATATTTTAGAGTGTTTTATCTGCCCGGGGTTTTTAGCTGGGAAGCCCAGGGGGTATTGCGGCAGCTCGCGATAGAAACCAACGTATATTTTAATTATGCCAGTGTGGTTTTGCTGATCGTTAATCTGATTCCGGTGGTATCATCGGATATTTCATTGCTGATTATCGCTTTTTTTCCGAAATATCTGATTTTGATGCTGAAAAATGATACGGTGATCAAGGGCTTGTTTATTATTGCGGTTGTATTTGGATGGGTTTCCCGGCTTGCCCTTATGGGAACTGTCTGGCTGGACCGGCTGTTTAGTTATGTTTAGGAGGGCTTTATGGCACTTTCAGTAAAACTTCAGGTGTTTGAAGGCCCTCTGGATCTTCTTCTTCATCTGATCGATATTAACAAAATAGATATTTATGATATTCCTATTTCCCTGATTACCGATCAATATCTGGAATATATTCGTCAGATGCAGGCGCAGGATATGGACATTATGAGTGAGTTTCTTGTGATGGCGGCTACGCTGCTTCGGATTAAATCCAGGATGCTTCTTCCGAAGGAGACAAAGGAGGAAGAGGTGCGGGAGGATCTGAGGGCAGAACTGGTGGAACGGCTGCTGGAACATAAGATGTACCGGTATATGGCCATGGAATTAAAGGACCGGCAGCTGGATGCCTCAAAAGCCTTGTATAAAGGGCTGACCCTTCCGGAGGATATGGTTTACGAAGAACCTCCGGTAGATCTGGATGAACTGGTGGGAGATATGGATTTCCGGAAACTTCACCGGATTTTTCAGGATGTGCTGAAACGTCAGGAAAATAAAGTGGATCCGATCCGGAGCCGTTATGGCCGTATTGAACAGGAAGAAGTCAGTCTTTCGGACCGGATGGATGCCTTGATTGATTTTGGGAAAGAACATCCGGTCTTCAGTTTCCGAAACTATATATCCGGAGGAAACAGTAAGACCTATGTGATAGTGTCCTTTCTGGCCGTTCTGGAGTTAATGAAAAGCGGGATGATTCGCATTTCCCAAAATGAGATTTTTGGGGATATTGAGATAGAAATGACCGGTCAGGGAAATCTGCCGGAGGAAATAAGCTTTGAAGGAGTATGAGCATGGAAATCAAAGTCATGGAGGCTGCTGCAGAGGCATTGCTTTTTGCCATGGGAGAGGCAATTCCGGTCAGGGATATTGCCCAGGTTCTGGAACAGGATATTGAAGATGTCAGACAACTGCTCCGTCAGATGATGCTTCGTTATGAGACGGAGGGGCGGGGAATCCGAATTATTGAACTGGAGGATGCTTTTCAGATGTGTACCAGTCCTTCTGTATATGAGTATCTGGTAAAAATGACCCATCGTCCCAAAAAACACCGGCTGACAGATGCGGTTCTGGAAACCCTGTCGATTATTGCCTATAAACAGCCGGTAACCCGGGCGGAAATAGAGAAAATCCGTGGCGTCAATTCGGATCATGCGGTGAATCGTCTGATAGAATATCATCTTGTCTGTGAAGCCGGGCATCTGGATGCTCCGGGAAAGCCGATTCTTTTTGCGACAACGGAAGAATTTCTGAGGACTTTTGGCGTGCGGTCCACCGAAGATTTGCCGGTACTGGATCCGGAAAAA